>JAZQPG010000082.1:0-6459 GCA_045628365.1 Sodaliphilus sp.
GGGGTTAGCCGAGGGGGGGGGTGGCGACGGCGACGGCGGTGATGGCGGCTTGGCACTTGCGGCAGGCGGTGGCGATGGGGAGGCGCCGGTCTAGCTCGTCGTAGAGTTGGTCTAGTGTCACCTGGAGTTTTTGGGACCCGGTTAAGCCATGTACCATGCACTTCAGTGATGCAACTACTAGCTTTAACTCGATTTGATCTCTCGCCTGGTCGACCACTTTTTCCAGTTTGGCGATTTCCTTTGCTGTCATGTCTTGATGTATTGTTAGGCGGTCTCTGATGTCGCGGCTTTCACGCTGATGCCGTAATGCAAGGGGCAATGCATGACTGTGCCGCCATCTTTTAACCTTGTTTCTGTTTCTAAGCGTTTTACCCTTTTATTGATGAGGCCCGGGTACACCTTTGGTGCTGCACAACTCTTATAACACGTTGATTCGCAAGTTATTATCGCGCAGTGGGTATTAATTCCACATTTCTTTGCAGGATGCGATGTCCCCTATGCCGGGGCTCGGCCGCATCCTCTCTTTGCAAAGTTAGTGATTTTTGCTGTTTTGTGCAAGTATTTCAGTCCGTTTATTTGTTGGCAATGTGCATTTTTTATACATTTACGATGGCCGCGGAGAGCGGGGTTGTAGTTTTTTAGGCGCTGATTGTGGGCGGGAATGGATAAAAAAGCGTATATTTGCACTGGATTATCATTTTCGTCCCGCGGGCTCAATGCCTTGGAACGTGCCGCCGGTGTTCTTTGCCGCGGCGGCGGTGGCGAATCGTGAATCTCCGTAATATACAATAACTATTTCACTTCACTGACATGAAAACTTTAGCATTACAACAGCCGTGGGCATCGCTGGTGGCCTCGGGCATCAAGAAGATAGAGAACCGCTCATGGACCACGCCTTACCGCGGCCGGGTGCTCATCGTGGCCTCGGGCAAGAAGGTCCCCACGGAGTTTATCCTGGACCAACCCGTGGAGTGGTACTGCGCGATGTATACTGAGCAGATATTCGGGAATCTGCCCGAGAGCCCTGACCTGCCCGTGGGGGCTATCATCGGTTATGCTGACCTGGTCGACGTGACGCAGGGTGTGACCGACGATGTGTGGGACAACACCGACGACGGCTGCTATAAGTGGCACTTCGAGAACGCCCGTCTGCTCGACAAGCCCATCCCCGTGGCTCAGGCGGGCACCGACCTCTATGACACTCCCGAGGTCACCGAGGACAACCTGCCGCCGGCCCACAGGGTCGCTCTCTCCTACCCTCGCCTCGAGGGCACCACGCTGGTGCTCCCCATCGCCCGTGTGCTCATCGAGGAGTCGCGCGGATATGAGTGTTTCCACTTCCCCATCGACCAGTTCAGCTCCTATGCCAAGAAGCTGCTCAAGCCTCGCAGCGACCACGAGATGGTCAAGGTGACCGAGGTGCGCTTCTTCTCGGGTGCTAAGCAGGTGGCGCACCGTGTGAAGAGCGCCGAGGTGACCGTCCCTATTGACGAGGATGGCAACGACATCAACATCTTCTCGCTGCGCATGCAGGGCTACAGCTGCATCCCCGAGTTCTACTTCGAGTTCAAGTAACACCCGCACGGCCGAGGCCGGACACAGGACATGATGACGAGGCAGCGCGCACCACGATGGTGGGACGTGTTGCCTCGTCAACGTCTTGCGGCACGTTTTTTTTTCGACACGTAGCATTTTTTTTCGTCCTTGAGCCATGCCATGTCACAAAAAAACCGTAATTTTGCACCCAGGAAAAACACTGACACATGATGAAAAACAAAACGACGAACACGAAAAAGACAAAATCAGCTAAGAAAATCAGCAAGGAGACTAACAAGCGCTGGCAACTGCTCGAGGTGTCACACCGCTACAAGATGGCAGTGGCCCACGACCGGGCTCACAAAGCCACCTGCAAGATCAAGGAGGAGGTGCTCGACGGCATCTTCCTGGAGCTTAACGCCCGCAACCAGGACAAGCCGCGCAGCGTGCAGAACCGCGTGTTGCGCCGCATCGTCGAGAAACGGCAGGCCCAGGTGTCGGCCCGTGTGCACGGCACTCATGCCGGCCGGTTTGCCGCCTATTACACCGGCAGGAGCACACGCCGCTGCATGGACTCTATCGCCAGGACGCGCAATGCCATGTGGTGCTGACCCGGTGCGCCGGTATCCCCCCATAACATCAACTCCGCCATACAACACCAATCATCACTCATCCCCAAACACACTCACATCAACCGAAATGAAAGAAACACAATTTGAAGCCAGATTCATCAACATCGAGACTAACAAGCACCCACTGGTCAGAGCGGCATTCACGGGTGCCGACGGGAAAACACGCATCGGCGTGATGCTCATCGACACCGGCGCCAGCTGCTGCATCCTCAACAAGGATATCGTCCCCTTGCTCGGCCCCGATGCCGTGCGCGACGGCGAAAAGCAGAGCATCCGTTCGATACACCCCGAGAGCGACTTGTGCCAGGGCGTCGACTTCACCTTCAAGATGGGAGACAAAGAGTTCTCCCAGGTGTTCTATGTCAACGGCAACGTGGACTTTGGCAAAATAGCGGACGAGCTCATCGGCATCATCGGCTACCGGTTCCTCATCAAGCACGGCCTGGTGCTAGACTATGGCACACAAACGCTCCACGTCTCGAGGGGATTTGACAATAACCTGCAGGCATGCGAGTTCTTCTTCCCCATGGAGTACGGAATATCAAACTACCAGATCCCCGTGGTGGGCGCCATGGTGGGCGACGCCGAGTTTATCATGATGGTCGACTCCGGCAGCCAGGACACGGTGCTCACAAAGTACGCCCTTGCCCGTGCCGGCATACAGGACAAGGACATGATCAAGACAAGTACCGTCGCAGGAATTGACAGCAAGCCCATGGACTGCTCGGTGTACAGGGTCAACCTGAACCTGCTCACCATTGCCCGGGAAGGCGACACACAGTTGCGCGAATACAGCGACGAGGTTCACGTCATCAGCATCGCCCGACACATCATGGACAACTTCAAGGATGATGACGGCAACGACATGCCGTCCATCTCGGGCCTGCTGTCATCCTCGTTCATGCTCAGCCACAAGTGGGTACTGGACTTTGCCCTGTGCTACATCTACAGCCGCCCGGCCTGACGCCTCACCGGTAAAGCAGAGCGACGCCACACGTCGTCTTATTACATGCAAGCAAGCAACATGGCGAGTAAGTTACAAGCACATATGTTGTTTAGTCCCATCGTTGTCGCGGTGTTAGTCCCATCGTTGTCGCCGTGGTGTCCCATAGATGTATAGTTGTTGTATAGTTATATGCAGAATTTGCTATTTATTGTTGTAATGTTGTGATTGATAAAAAAATGTTGTATATTTGCAGTTGTAATACATTAATAAATAATGAATAATATGAAAAAACTATTATTGCTTATAGCTATGTTCTGCTGCCTGACGGCAAGCGCAGCGTTGAGAGGCGACGTGAACGGCGACAACCTGGTCGACGTGAGCGATCTCAACATCGTCATCGACAAGATACTGGGTAAAGGCGGCACCGGCAATGCCGACGTGAACGGCGACGGCACCACCGACGTGAGCGACCTCAATGTGGTGCTCAACATCATCCTGGGCAAGGACGTGCAAGAGACCCATGAGTATGTTGACCTGGGTCTGCCCAGCGGCACGTTGTGGGCTACCTGCAACATCGGTGCAACTAAGCCAGAAGAATGTGGCCAGTATTTCGCTTGGGGCGATACCAAGGGCTACGCCAAGGGTGTGCAACACCGCTTTGATCCCGAACACTACCTGTGGTGTAAAGGCACTACCACCAGCATGACCAAGTATAATACTCATCCCAGCTATGGTGATTTTGTAGACAAGTTAACAACGCTGTTACCCGAAGATGACGCGGCTACCGTCAACTGGGGAAAAGACTGGTGCATGCCCACAAATGACCAATTAAATGAAGTATATAACACTAAATATGTTACCTTGCGAAAGACAACAATAAATGGTGTTGCTGGCATGAAGATAACAAGCGATAGTAACGGTAATAGCATTTTCTTGCCTTTTGCAGGATACAGAGTCTATGAACCTGTAAATGGATATACCGACGAATATGATGTTAAACTAGAAGGACGAGCCCTCTACATTTGGTCGAACCAAATTCATTATGGTATGCCAAACACGGCCTATCGATTATCTTATTATGACTTTTTTCTTTTGGATGCATACCCCCGTGAATATGGATTCTCTATCCGTCCTGTGCGTGTAAAAAAGGCTGAATAATTCCTTTGAAGATGTAATACAATAAAAAATAGCGATTTTTATGAAAAAACTATTATTGCTTATAGCTATGATCAGCAGCCTGCAAGTTAGTGCGGGAGTGAAAGGTGACATTACCGGCGACGACATGGTCGACGTGAGCGATCTGAACTATGCCATCGAAGGTATTTTAGGCAAAGATGCCGATTTTTATTATACCGATGTCAATTTAGATGGCATAACCGATGTGAGCGACCTCAACATTGTGATTAACGTTATCCTGGGCAAGGACGAGCCTCATGAGTATGTCGACCTGGGTCTGCCCAGCGGCACGTTGTGGGCGACCTGCAACGTGGGTGCAGAAAACGAGGAAGACTATGGTCTGTATTTCGCATGGGGCGAGACCGTAGGTTATGCCAATGGAGAGGAACACGATTTTTCATGGGCAAACTACAAGTGGATGACTCCCGGCCAAGCATCTTTGGAATACGTGACCAAGTACACTTTTGAAGACAATATTAAAGTAGGGCACTGGTACAACGGCGACACTTATGTGGGAACAACTGTTGATGGCGTGACTTATAAGAACCTTAAAGAGCTCCTTCCCGAGGATGACGCTGCGACTGCTAACTGGGGTCCGGGATGGCGCATGCCCTCTGGAGAAGAGATTGCAGAACTTTTGGACCCACGCTACACCTATACTTCAGGTGGATCATGTTTAGGTGTTTATGGACAGTGGATTTTTAGCATTAGTAATGGCAAGTCAATTTTTCTTCCAGCTGCAAATTTCCGTCACAGTTGGTCAACAATTGGCAATTACGAGTCAAATTGGCTTGTCTACATGACGCGTGAACTGCGGAATGTTACCCACCAAAATCTCAACTTGGTGTGTATTTCCGGTGAATTTTCCGTTATTTCCGAAATGAATCGTTACTATGGTAGACCTGTACGTGCAGTGCGAGTAGAAAAAACCAAGAGATAAAACGCGTGTCTTTTTATAGACCAAGCATAAAGAGTAGTTTTGTGAGTGAAATCGCAAAGCATGTGTAACAACACTTGAAATTTTAATGTAAAACAAATAAAAACAGAAAATTATGAAGAAAAGAATCGGTGCATTATTGACCTTCCTGTTAGTGATGGGAACGTCTTTGTCTTGGGCTCAGAGCCAAGATTTCGAAATCAGCCTGTTGACAGCAACACCTGTGCTGCCAACTGGCGTCAAGCAGATTTCTTATCCTGATTACACAACGTATTATCATCAGGACGATCACGGCTGGTGTTTTTATGCAATAGAGTTTGCAGTTGATACCGAAGTAGAAATTACAGTAGGTGGTTGCAGCTATCAGAGCGGTTTTTATGCCTACATCACAAATGATGAAGGCACAAAGATTGCCGACATCATTAACGACAAGTGCGAGGGCTCTTTCTCTTATTTGTATACAGGGGAGCCTCAGACTCTGCGCCTCTACTGCGGACAGTACTGCCCCTTCATCAAGGTGGACGTTAACCCCGAGGTGTCGGGCATTAACGATGTACACACCAGCACACCGGCTAAGCAAACATATTATGACCTCAACGGCCGAATGCTCAAGGAACCGCAGCGCGGCGTGAACATCATCAACGGCAAGAAAGTCCTTGTGAAGTAAAAAGCCCGAGCCTATAGTGTATCGCTACCCCCACACCCTCTAGAGGTGTAATACTGACAGAAATTAGAAGAAATTTAAATTCGTAACATGTATGTTCTTTTAGCCCCAAAAAGAACACGAAGTAAAAATTTCTTCTAATTTCTTTTAATTTCTGTCAGTTATTCAGCAAGTTCAGCGCGAGATAGTCCTATTGCTGAGTAGTTACATATTACCCGGCTTATTTGTAATACAAACAAAAATGTTGTAAATTTGCGGTTGGAAAACATTAAAACAACAATTAGTATGAAGAAACTATTTTTACTTCTTGCTATGCTCGGCAGCCTGACGGCAAGCGCGGCATTGAGAGGCGACGTGAACGGCGACAACCTGGTCGACGTGAGCGACATCAACATTGTTATCGACAATATCCTGGGTAAAGGCGGCACCGGCAATGCCGACGTGAACGGCGACGGCACCACCGACGTGAGCGACCTCAATGTGGTGCTCAACATCATCCTGGGCAAAGATGTGCAGGAGACCCATGAGTATGTAGACCTGGGGCTGCCCGGCGGAGTGCTGTGGGCTA
>JAZQPG010000083.1:0-11517 GCA_045628365.1 Sodaliphilus sp.
TAGACCAGATGTTTGCCGACGGCTTCCTTCAGATTCCATCTCGCGATGGACACCCTTGCCTTGGGCTATGTGATTCCCGCTATCAGGGCTCACTCGGGACTTGCACCCGTTAGACAATGCTCATGCCGAGCGTACTACAACAAGTGCAGCCAATTGAAAACCAATTAACTGCACCATTATACTTAAAGTAAAATTTTAAATCGGTACCTAAAGCGACACTTTAATCTTCGACGGCATCCTCGGGCTCGACAGGAGCAGGCTTCACGAGGAACGCGCTGAGTTCAAAAAGCGCATACACGGGAATGAACACCACAACCATCGAGAACGGATCTGACGGGGTAATGATGGCTGCCAGGGAGAGGAGCACCACCACCGCATGACGGCGGTAAGACCTGAAGAACTCTCGATGCAGCACACCCATGCGGCCAAGCACCCACGCCACGAGCGGGAACTCAAAGATGACACCCATCATGAACACAAGCGTGAGGAACGTGTCCATGTAACTGTCGAGCGACACCTGGTTGGGCACCAGGGCACTGACATGGTAGTCGGCAAAGAAACGCAACGTCACCGGAAACACGATGAAATAACCCACGGCAGCCCCCAGGAAAAACATGAAGTTCCCGGCAAGGAACGCCACCCTGGCTCCACGCTTCTCGTTAGGGTAAAGCGCCGGCTCGACAAATGTCCATAGCAGGTATATCACCATGGGGAACCCCAACACCAGCGCCAGCCACAGCGACGTGGTCATGTGCACGAAAAACTGCGACGCAAGCTGGATATTGATCAAGTCAACATGGAAGCCGTCAGTTGTCATGGGAGGACAACCCGGAATGCTTGACGCGATCTTGCCAAACACACGGTAGAGCACAAAGTCGCCAGTGCACGGGGCAAGGATCACGCTGTCAAAGATGCTGGGCATGGCACAGAAAAGCGCCACCGCCAGCACCGCCAGCAGCACCACTATCTTGATGAGCACCGAGCGCAATGCGTCAAGATGCTCCCAGAACGACATCTCCTTCAATTGGCCGTCCGAGTCCATACCCATGAAAAACTACCCTACCTGGTTAGCGGAATTGTCGCCAATCGACAACACACGCTACCAGTGTTATGCTTGCTTAGTATCCTCGGGGTCCTTTTTAGGCTCGTCGTTGACACTTTTGTTGATCTCGTCGGTCACTTCGTTCATGCCCTGCTTAAAGCTCTTCACACCCTTGCCCATGCCCTTCATGAGTTCGGGAATCTTCTTGCCGCCAAAGAGCAGCAACACAACCAGTGCAATGACGATAACCTCCTGGGTGCCAATAAATCCTAGTATCATACCTATGAAATTTAGTAACATGAATATCAATTGTTGTTTATTTGAGACTGCAAATATACTACTAATCCCCCGAAAACAAAAACTTTCCCCCATCTTTTTCCCTCCCATCCCCCGCCAAACAACCGCCCATCCTAAGCGGATTTACCACACAAGCCTCTCAGAATCTTTAACCAAGGGCACAATGAGAAGCGACGTAAAGTGGGTGCAACCATGCTTGTTTCAAGACCGTTTCCCGCACCACGGCGCACACCCAGATGCAACCTGGGCGATATCTGATTTTCCTAATACAACGTACACACGACACACCCCATTCCACAGCTTTTTCACAGCATTTTTCGGTCTACGGCGCAATACTTGGGGATAAAACTTGCATATATTTAATTAATGTAGTAATTTTATGGGTTCATAACAAATAACTAAAGAAAATCAACTACATTAACATTACTTTATGCACAAAAATCACTTTAGACTGCTGATGTGGATCATCGCGATACTGGCAGGCGCTAGCAACGTCTGGGCAGCGACAGCGATGTTTGACTTCAGCAGCACGCAGAAGCTCACGGGCATGGGACTTGCCATCCCCACGAGCAGTTCGAGGACCAACATCACCTCGCCCATTACAGAGAACGGCATCACGCTCACACCATCGGCATCACCCATACCGCAGGTGACCTATTACAAGAACGCCTACAACCTGTATCTGTTCAGCAACACATCTATCACGCTGACCGCTCCCACAGGTAGTGAAATCACAAATGTCACTTTCACAGGACTGTACGAAACCCTTAATGTCACACCCAGCACAGGCAATGTTGATGGACTGGTGTGGACCGGCAACGCCAATTCGGTTAAGTTCTCGGCCACAGGCTCAAACACAATCTACACCGTGGCCGTGACCTATGAGACAAGCACCCCCACCGAGACCGCTACCGGTCTGGGCGCATTACGTCAATTGGCCGATGGCACCAGAGTGCGCCTGTACCTGCCCGACGCCAACAACTGCCGCGTGACCTACGCCAGCGAAGACGGTGCCGAGGTTTACTTGCGCGACAACACTGGCGCAGTGATGCTTGAAAACATCGATGCAAACCGCACGTTTGCCCCCAACCAGCACATCGCAGGTTGGATCACCGGCAAATTCTCACTCAAGAACGGCATGCCCAAACTCGCTGCCGACGGTTCACTCACCAACACCACCCAACTGGTGATTGCCGACCCCGTGACCGAGGCCAACGTCAGTGCCACTACCATCACTCCCCCAGCCTATGCCAGGAGCGCTGCCAACCTGGTTCGCATCATGAACCTCACCATCAAGGATGGCAAAGCCGTGTATGGCAACCACACGTTTACAATCAACAACCTGTATGGCATGGGCAAAGGCGAAAAGTACCAGACACCCTACGAGGGAGCAACTGTTGACCTCGTGTGCCTTGCAGTGCCCACTGCTACCGACAACACTTTGGTACCAGTCTATGTCAACGAGGTGAACCCCATCTACTATGTCGTGAACGAGAACGCTCCGTTCGTCGCTCCCGCTGCCAACATCACCAACACCGGAGTGCGCCTCACCCGCAACCTCACTGCCGGCGAGTGGAACACCATCGTGTTGCCCTTTGACCTTGACCGCTTCAACGGCACACTGGTGCAGCCCGCAAAGCTGACCGACGGCAAGCTCACCATGACCCAGGCAAGCCGACTGATTGAGCACAACAAACCCTATCTGTTCAAACCCGTTGCCGACGGCGACAACACCACCTTGTTCACTGACGTTACCCTCTATGCCGGAACACCCGCGACAGTGAACGGCATGACAGGTATGTACAACAACACCTTCATGGACGGAATGACAGTGACCACGCTGGGCTACAACAACGACAGAGCCGTGCTCGTAGAAGTTCCTGCTAGCCAAGTCAAGACCACCCATGCCTATTTCACTGGCGTCTCAGCCCTCAACTTCAACGGCACCGAGGCATCACTGATAGGCGACGTGAACCTCGACAGTGTAGTCGACATCATCGACGTCAACTGCGTCGTTAACGTCATGATGACTAGCGAAGATGCCGGCATCTTTGGCAATCGCGACGATGTCAATGGCGACGGAGTGGTTGACATCGTGGACGTCAACATCCTGATAGGACTCATCACCGGAGAGAAGCCCAACATCAACGACAATGTTGTGCTCAAATCTAAATCATCAACCATTAATAAATGAAAGGAGGACCGATAGATATGAAGAAGATATTACTCGCCCTCCTGGGCATCGCGACAATGACAACAATGGCTGCACAACAGAGCAAGCCCAAATCTGTCATTATAAACCTCAAGAACAACACCACCGTGACCCACAATGCTGCCGACATGGACAGCATCGTCTACGTGGGCGGTGAATGGGGAGAAGCAACCGGCATCGGTATGAAGATATACCTCAAGGGTACAACCGTGAGCATTGACTACCTGTACTCGCAAATCGAAAGCATCGAGGCACCGACCGACCCCAAGGTTGACCCCAACAACAAGAATCGCAACTATGCCTCAGACAAGTATGACGGCAGCAAGATGATGTACAACCTGGAGTGGCCCCGCATCAACGAGACCGACAACAACAGCTATAGCGTCAAGAGCACGCCCGACTATGGCGTGACCTACTCTGTCGAGTGGAGCAACACCAAGATTGCCAACCGCTGGACTTGCTACCAGATGCACCCGGGCAACAGCGCCAAGAATGTGACCCGCCACGACTCGTTCCAGGAAGACCCCGACCTACCCGAGGCTACACGCTCTACCCTCGCCGATTACCGCAGCAGCGGATTCTCGCGCGGACACTTGTGTCCTAGCGCCGACCGCCTGTGCTCAACCGAGCAGAACGAGCAGACGTTCTTCCTGAGCAACATGCAGCCCCAGTGGCAGAGCCACAACGCAGGCCTGTGGGAGCGCATCGAGAGCCAGGTGCGCGACTGGAACAGCAACTATTACCGCGACACGCTCTATGTGGTCAAGGCCGCTACCATCGCCGATGTTGAGCTTAACGGCAAGACAAGCGCCGGCGTCTACACCGAGAAGTGCAACAACCGCCTCCCCATCCCCAAGTACTTCTACTGCGCCCTGCTCAGCGTCAAGAACGGACAGTACCAGGCACTTGGCATCTGGACAACCCACAGCGACGACGCACAAAGCGGCACCACCATCAAGAGCTGTGCCATCAGCATCGACGAGCTGGAGCGCCGCACGGGCATCGACTTCTTCTGCAATCTGCCCGATGACATAGAGGAAGCCGTCGAGGCAACGTTCGACGAGAACTTCTGGGGACTTTACTAACCCCTCCCCTAGCCTGATATAGTTCACGCTGATCAAGCAGGTTTAAGAGATTTGATAAAATCAACTTAACTGCTTAATCAGCGTGAATTTCATTTTTTCTACGCATTAACTTGCACAAGTGGGTAATAATGTATACCTTTGCGGTCTAATTACGGAATTTTTTCTTTAATTGACAACAATATTAAACAAATAACACTAGAAATGAAAGCATTTGTATTCCCCGGCCAGGGTGCACAGTTCGTGGGTATGGGCAAGGACCTCTACGAGAACAATGCACAGGCTAAAGAGCTTTTTGAGAAAGCTAACGAAGTACTCGGTTTCCGCATCACCGACCTCATGTTCAACGGCACAGAGGAAGACCTCAAGCAGACTAAGGTTACACAGCCCGCAGTGTTCCTGCACAGCGTGATTCTGGCGCTCACTATGGGCGAGGAGTTCTGCCCCGACATGGTTGCCGGTCACTCACTCGGTGAGTTCAGCGCACTCGTTGCTGCTGGCGTTCTCCCCTTCGAGCAGGGTCTGAAACTCGTTGAGACCCGTGCACTCGCTATGCAGAAGGCTTGCGAGGCAGCTCCCTCAACAATGGCCGCTATCATCGGCATGCCCGACGAGAAGGTTGAAGAGATTTGCGCTACTATCGAGGGCGTTTGCATCCCCGCAAATTACAACAGCCCCGGTCAGGTGGTTATCTCTGGTACATTCGAGGCTATCGAGGCAGCTTGCGTCAAGTTCAAAGAGGCAGGTGCTAAGCGCGCCCTTCCCCTCAAGGTGGGCGGTGCATTCCACTCTCCCCTCATGGAGCCCGCACGCGAGGAACTCGCCAAGGCTATCCACGAGGCCGACTTCAGCGCTCCCAAGTGCCCCATCTATCAGGATGTAGACGCTAAGCCCCACACCGATCCCGCTGAGATCAAGGAGAACCTCATCAAGCAGCTCACCGCTCCCGTACGCTGGAGCCACATCATGGCTGCCATGGTTGCCGACGGCATGACCGAGGCTGTAGAGGTAGGTCCCGGCAAGGTGCTCCAGGGCCTCATCGGCCGCACCTACCGCGACGTAACAGTAAGCGGCAAGCAATAACCCCACTTGCCCTATCAAGACAACAAACCGCGGCCCTCGCATGGGAGCCGCGGTTTTTGTTTTATTATTTTCGGAGGATTTCCCGAGACCTCCGAGACCTCCGAGACCTCCGAGTTCTCCGAGACATCGAGAACTCGATATATCGATTATTCGAGAAATAGAGAACTCGGTATTTTATCGAAGCGCGCTAGTCGTCAATCCAGCTTGCGGTAGCGCACGCGGGTGGGTTGTTCGTTGCCCAGGCGCTTGATCTTGTTCTGCTCGTACTCTGAGTATGAGCCCTCGAAGAAGAAGACGTTGCTATCGCCTTCGAATGCGAGGATGTGGGTGCAGATGCGATCCAGGAACCAACGGTCGTGGCTGATGATTACAGCACAGCCTGCGAAGTTCTCAAGACCTTCCTCGAGCGCACGCAGGGTGTTAACGTCGATATCATTGGTGGGCTCATCGAGCAGGAGCACGTTACCCTCTTCCTTGAGTGCAAGGGCAAGTTGCAGGCGGTTGCGCTCACCGCCCGAGAGCACGCCGCACTTCTTCTGCTGGTCAACGCCAGTGAAGTTGAAGCGTGACAGGTAAGCGCGCGCATTCACGTCACGGCCACCCATGCGCAGCAGTTCCACGCCGCCCGAGATAACGTCATAGACGCTCTTGTCGGGGTCGATGCTGGTGTGCTGCTGGTCAACGTAAACGGGCTTAACGGTCTCTCCTACCTCAAACTCGCCGCCATCGGGAGTGTCGAGGCCCATGATGAGGCGGAACAATGTGGTCTTTCCGGCGCCGTTGGGACCGATGACGCCCACGATGCCGTTGGGAGGCAGCATGAAGTTGAGGTCGTCATAGAGGAGCTTGTCGCCGAATGCCTTGGCCACATGCTTGGCTTCGATGACCTTGTTGCCCAGACGCGGACCGTTGGGGATGAAGATTTCGAGTTTCTCCTCCTTTTGCTTAACGTCCTCGTTCATCAACTTGTCATAGCTGTTGAGACGTGCCTTACCCTTGGCCTGACGTGCCTTGGGAGCCATGCGTATCCACTCGAGCTCACGCTGCAGTGTCTTCTGACGCTTGCTCTCGCTCTTCTCTTCCTGAGCCATGCGGGCGGTCTTCTGCTCCAGCCAGCTGCTGTAGTTGCCCTTCCAGGGTATGCCCTCGCCGCGGTCAAGCTCGAGGATCCAGCCTGCCACGTGGTCGAGGAAGTAACGGTCGTGGGTAACGGCAATTACCGTACCCTCATATTGCTGCAGGTGCTGCTCGAGCCAGTCGATCGACTCGGCGTCGAGGTGGTTGGTAGGCTCATCGAGCAGGAGCACGTCGGGCTTCTGGAGCAACAGGCGGCACAGAGCCACACGGCGGCGCTCACCACCGCTCAGGTGCTCGCACAGCTGGTCGCTCTCGGGACAACGCAGCGCGTCCATGGCACGCTCCAGGCGTGTGTCAAGGTTCCAAGCGTCGGTCGCGTCGATGATGTCCTGCAGCTCGGCCTGGCGGGCAAAGAGCTCGTTCATCTTGTCGCCGTCTTCGTAGTACTCGGGCAGACCGAACTTCTGGTTGATCTCCTCATACTCCTTGAGGGCATCTACCACGTGCTGCACGCCCTCGCTCACCACTTCCTTGACGGTCTTGGTGGGATCGAGCTGGGGATCCTGGGGCAGATAGCCCACCGAATAACCGGGAGCGAACACCACCTCGCCCTGGTACTTGGTCTCGAGGCCGGCGATGATCTTCATCAGCGTTGACTTACCCGAGCCGTTCAGACCGATGATACCTATCTTGGCACCATAGAAGAACGACAGGTAGATGTTCTTTAATACTTGTTTCTGGTTTTGCTCGATGATCTTGCTCACGCCCACCATCGAGAAGATGATTTTTTTATCGTCTACTGTAGCCATATTTGATTTTTATAGATTTATCGCATTAATAAATAAGCGGTGTAAGCCACATAAATCAGCACGAAGATCACGCCTTCAACGCGGTCAAACCTGTTCTTGCCGAATGTGAACACAACCACATAGGTCATCACTGCACCCAGGGCAGCCACCAGGAAGTCAATAATAGTGACGCTCACCACCGTGATGGGTTTTATCGTGGCCGATACACCCACGATCATGAGCATATTGAACACGTTGGAGCCAAGCACGTTGCCCAGCGCCAAGGCTGCGTTTTTCTTACATGCCGCCACGATGACGGTGATGAGCTCGGGCAGCGAGGTGCCTATGGCAACGATGGTAATCGAGATTACCGCCTCGCTCATGCCCCACTCGCGCGCCAGGTTCTTGGCCGAGTCGAGGAACAGGTTGCCACCAAAGATCAGGCCCGCGAGCGATGCCAACGCAATGCCCCACAGCAACACGGGGTGCTTGCCCGAGAACTTGCTCTGGGTCTGCTCGTCGGCATCGGCTATGGCCTGCTTCGGGTCGCGCCCCTTGATCACCACGACATAGCACATGTAGGCAAAGAACACGATGAGCAGGAAAATGCCGTCGATGCGCGAGATGGTGTTCTCGCTGATGCCAGGGATAATCGAGTCATTGGCGAGCGCCATGAACAGCAACGCTGCCGCAATGCCAACCGGGATGTCACGCCGCTGTGTCTCGCGCTCAATCATGAATGGCATGATGGCTGCCGCCACACCCAGGATGAGGAACGTGTTGCAAATGTTAGAGCCCAGCACATTGCCCACGGCGATGTCGCCGCTGCCACTCAGGGCCGATGATATCGAGACAAACAGTTCGGGAGCTGAGGTACCCATGCCCACGATAGTGAGACCGATGATAAAGTTAGAGATACGGGCACGCTGAGCAATCGCCACGCTAGAGTCGACCAGCAGGTCGGCCGCCACGAGCAGCATACCCAGTCCCAATAAAAGCAGTAAATAATCCATTTTCAGTGTATAATCTTTTTTCAACCTACAAAGATACACATTATCCACCACACCACCAAATTCATCCACATCCTTCTCCTGAAAACCCGGTTATCCCGGAAGTTCCGGATTATTCGGGACGATTTTTAAACATCACAGCGAGGTGTTGTCGCGCTCCATGTGTTCCATGACCACGGCGCACGATGCGTCGCCGGTGACGCTCATGGTGGTGCGGCCCATGTCCACGATGCGGTCGATGCCGGCAACGAGGGCTACGCCTTCAAGCGGAATGCCAGCCGAGGCGAATACCATTGCCATCAGCGCCAGGGCTCCGCCGGGAATACCGGGAGTGCCTATCGAAGCCACTGTGCAGGCAAATGCTATTGACATATACTGTCCCATGCCCAGCTCCACACCGCAGCACTTGGCAATGAACACGGCAGTGACTCCCAGGTAGATGGCCACTCGGTCCATGTTGATGGTTGCGCCCATCGGGAGGACAAAGTTGCGGATGCTTTCACGCACACCCAGTTTCTCATTGCACTTCATGTTGACAGGCAATGTGGCGAGTGAAGAGTCGCTCGAGTAAGCAAACAGCATCGCGGGACCCATGTGCTTGAAGAAGCGCAGCGGGTTCATCTTGGCCAGCAGGGCCACTGCCCCCGAGTAAACAACAACGGCATGGATGATGAAGCACAGGTAGGTGACACCGATGAGCGACGCATAGGTGCCAAGGATCTTGGTGCCGTTCTCGGCAACAACAGGGCACAGCAGGCAGAAAACGCCCAGCGGTGCTGTAGCCATGATATAGCCCAGGATAGTCACCGTTACCTCGTTAAGTCCCTCGATGAGACGTGCCACGGGGGCAGCCTTCTCACCCACCTTCACGATGGCAAACCCCAGCAGGATTGCCATCACGATGACCTGCATCATAGCGTTGTTGAGCATCGGGTCAATCATGTTCTTGGGGAAAAAGTTCACAATCTGGTCCATCAGCGTGATCGAGGGAGCCTCGATTTCCTCAGCGGCCTTCACCAACTCCAGCGAGGGGAAATATCCGCTAAGCGCTGTAGACACCACCAGTCCCATGGTCACGGCAAGCACCGTGGTCACCATAAAATAGAGCAGCGACCGCACGCCCAGCCTACCCAACGACTTGATGTCCTTCATCGAGATGATGCTGCACACGATGCTCAGCAGCACCAGCGGCACAACAATAAACTTGAGCAGATTGAGGAAAATGTCACCGATGGGCTTGATATACATCTTGGCCACGTCGGCACAGTCCTGCATAAAGATACCCACGATAAAACCAAGCACAAGGGCAATGGCAATTTGAGCCACAAGGGAAATTTTGAACTTTTTCATCATTAATATAGTAATAAAGGCTTAGTTAATAAACAGGTGGACCCAATCAATAGCCCCACCCATAAAGGTCAAAAGTTGAATCAATTGCAAATTTAATAAAAATCCCCCATTCCCACAACCCTCCACCTCATTGACAATAAAAAACCACCCCAAAATGAGATGGCGTTTATATTTCAAGATTATTTGTTTAACTTACTATACGAACAACACGAATACTCACTTCATAAAGTAAATACAATGGTATTGTTACTAACACCAGCGACAAAAGGTCAGGAGGAGTTATCATCGCTGCAACAAAACCGATAACAATCAATGCGTGTCGACGATAATTACTTAACATTTCAGCGTTGACAATTCCCAACTTGGCCAATACAAAAGCTATTACAGGAAGCTGGAATACAACACCAAGCAACAGTGCTAGTGTTATAAACGTCTCAATATAAGAGTCAAGCGTAATGTTACTCACCACTCTTGCATCTACGCTATAAGTTCCTAAAAATCTAAATGCAATAGGAAATATAACATAATAGCTCATCAATAAACCCACAATGAACAAGAAATAAACTATCACAATTACCCTTATTGAATATTTCTTTTCATTATCATAAAGAGCAGGTGCCACAAATCCGAATAACTCATATAAGATATAAGGGGACGTTCCTAGCAGAGCAAGATAAATTGAAGTTGTTATGTGTGTCAAAAACTGACTGCTCAAGTCTGTTGCTATCAAGTTAACATGATATTTCTCGAAATGAAAATCACAACCCAACAACTTCAACATGTCCTCAATCCACCTGTATGTGCAAAAGTCCCACTCGCTAGGAGCAAGTAGGAAATCAAATATTGCCGTCTTAAAGCAAAAGATGGCTAATGCCAGGATACCAGCGACGATAAGAATACGAAACAGCATCTTTCGGAGGACTTCTAGATGTCCTCCGAAAGTGAGCATACCATTATTTTCGCCCATCAGTCTGTATTAGAGGGATTACTCTGTTCTTGTTTGATCGGTGGCTGTTCTTGCGATTGATTTTCGTCCACATTTGATTGTTCTGCGGAATCTTGTGTGGGTGGTTCCTGCATTCCGGTCTTAAACTCCTTTACACCTTGCCCCAAACCACGCATCATCTCAGGAAGTTTCTTGCCGCCGAAAAGCAGCAATGCCAAACCTCCTAACAACAAGAGTTCGGTTGTTCCAATAAAAAGCAGTGTCATATTCAACTATTTTAAGGTTCTACCAAAAATATCTCACATGTCTCAAAGTTGATTTCCCAGTTTCCGTTTTCGGTACTTTCCCACTGGTACTTCTGAGCCATGTCATTCCACCATTGCTGGAACTTTGTTCCAGTTTCGCCCATGTCCTTGACGAGTTTCTCATACAATTCTTCCTTCTCGGGAGTGAGAATCATCGCCAACTCGTTAAGGCCATTACGGCGCTCAAACAACGCCTGAATCTCATTCTTTTCCTCGACAGTTACCTGTCCCACAAGTTTCTTTTCCATATCTTTTTTTATTAGAATTCTTCTCTTACGTCAAAGGGGTCGAGATAGTTTATCTCTTTAATTTCACGGTCAGGCAA
>JAZQPG010000084.1:0-5187 GCA_045628365.1 Sodaliphilus sp.
ATTGGCCTTCTCCGACACTAAAGCTCTCGGCGTCGTGGAGTTTGAAGCTGGTTCGCAATTAGAGAAGATTGGTAGCATGGCATTCTTTAAGACCGCCTTGCCGAGCATTGAGTTGCCCGCATCACTGAAGGTGATTGACAGCAATGCCTTCAATAGCGAACATTTGACTCAGGTCACTTTCCCGGTTAATTCTGAACTTGACTCGATTCAGGAGAGTGCATTCTTTGCGGCAGGAATCACATCATTTACGGTACCTGCATCTGTGAGATATATCGGCGGGTCGGCTTTCCATAGCACAACTAAGCTCAAGGAATTTACCTTTGCCGACATCGAGCACTCCAGGCTGGAATGCATCGGTGAGTTGGCATTCAACATTTCGGGTGTGACATCCATTGTATTTCCCTCGTCATTGAAGAAAATCGAACGCTGCGCTTTCTATGCCTGCGATGTAGCGACTATACAGTTCAATGGTGACTCGCAGTTGGAAACCATCGAAGATGAGGCTTTCGGCTATACCAATGTGTCGGCTGTCACCATCCCCGCCACTGTGAAAACAGTGGGCAAAGGTGCTTTTGCTAAGTGCAGCAAGCTGAATAGCGTTATCAATTATTCGGAGAATGTGGACGGTTTTGATGCTTCGGCATTTGACAACTGTAGTGAGGATTTGACTATGTTTGTACCATTCAAGCCCTACGAGCAATACAAGGCATTGTATCCCGAGATTCGCATGCTGTGTGATCTTGAGGTGTTCAGGGCTGGTGCACTTGCAAGCCTTGACGACGTAATCAAGACCCCCAACACCCTCTCGCACGACGACATGGAGCTGATCCAGATCCACATTGCCACAATAAAACACGCTCGCAACTTCTACACTGCTTACAATGCCTACAACAATGCGATGGCCATCATCGCCAAGCAGAAGGAGGTTGAGGCAACGCTTGCCTATGTGCTAGGCTCCATGGGCACCAAGCAGGAAGGCACTGCCGTGAGACTGACTGGCAAGGACGGCAAGTCGTTTATCTTCTACGCTCCCGCAAGCGTTGAGTATATAAAGGTAAAACAATAAGACAACAGCACTATGAAAAAGTCAATTATAATACTCGCCTGCCTGTGCAGTGCGGTTATTGCCGATGCCCAGAGTGTCACTGCTGTTGACGCGTTGCAGGTTTCGGGCACCAAGTCGGGGCAGGCAGTCGACGAGAGTCTTCTCTTTGACACCGACACCGTGATGGTGACATTCGACGCCAGTGGTAGCCCTGTGCTCGATGCACGCACCTTCGCTATCCAGGATACTGATACGCTCAGGATAAATCCCGCCCAGGGGTTTAAGGTGCAGGGCATCCTTGATGCCCAATCGGGCAACTATTACTCTACCTTCTACACCTCTATGGGTGCGATGAGGATGGGCAATGACGGCGTAAAAGCCTATGCGGCAATGGTCGACAAGATTGATGCCGATGCTACCGGTTATCTCAAGTTGACCGAAGTTGCAGGTGCTAACAGCGGGTTGATTCACCGTGGTGAGCCCGTGATACTTGTTGCCGGCGACAGCGAGATGATTCTCCTGCCCTCGGCCAACAGCGACCCCGCTACAGCCGACAATCAGTTACAGGGCGTAGATAGTGACCTTGACAATGTCCCCACGGGCATTTACACCCTGGCGGCAGGCAATAGTGGCGTGGCATTCTATCCTGGCGGTGACATTGCCAATAACAGCGCCTACATCACGAGCGATGCCTCAGCAACCATGTTCAGGCTCACCGATGACACCCCCACCGGTGTCAAGGAAATACCCGTCGAGGGCCGCGAGATCCAGGCCATCTACAACGCTGCCGGCCAGCAGATCGGCAAGCTGCAGCCAGGCGTCAACGTCATCCTGTTCAAGGATGGCACCAGCGCCAAGGTGATGAAGTGATCTCAGTGCTAACCTTGTGATAACGAGGAAATGACAAGTCCTCTATGCTCGTTGTAGCATAGAGGACTTGTCTATTATTGCTGGCGTGGGTGTGTTGCCCATGCTTCTGCTCTATTGTTTCTTGTTGTTGCCTAGCAGCGAGGCAAATGACATGGAACGTCGCAATTTCATGCTGTCGACTCTAGTTATCACATAGAGTTCCTTCATGAGTTTATTCAGCTTGCGATGACGGTACTCGTCAAGGTAGTGCATCTGTTTGAGCATGTGCTTGTTTCATCGTGCCTTTGTTTGTGCAAAGGTACTATAAGTTTTATAAATAGCACAATAAACGGTCCTTATTTTGCTGGAAGAATAGCCGTTTTTCAGTCTTTTGTCGAGATTGCGATAATCGAGGCAATGTCTATCGCGGTGCCGTCGATTGATATCAACTGGTTATGGTCGGGGTCCAGGCGTTTCACTTGTAGGGGTGTGGTGTGGTAGGAGCCTCCTTGCTTGCGGGGGTCGGGGACGAAGTGGGTGACTTGGACCGTGGGGTGCTCGTGGATGCGTTCCTGCAGCAGGGCAAAGGTGCGGTTGAGCTCGTCGGTGATGGCTTCGCCGGGTTCGATCTGGTGGTCGGTGTAACGTGCGGTCTCGGCAATGGCTTCGTCGTGGCCGGTGAGTGCCGCAAAGGGCGCAAACTGGGCCGCCCGGGCCATCATCGCCATGCGGCGTGGGTTCTTGGGCTCGGGGTGCGGCAGGGTGATAATATCGTCGTAGTAGTCGTTCATTCTGTTTTTTATAAAAGTTTAAGGGTTTAAAAGTTTAAGGGTTTAAAAGTTTAACCGTTTAACCGTTTAACCGTTTAACCGTTTAATCCTTAATCCTTAATCCTTAATCCTAATTGCCGGTTATCACTCGTGGTGGCCTCCTATCTGGGCGTTGCGCTCCTTGGCCGTGGCTCCCTCGGCAAAGTTGAGCCCCTTGAGGATAGCGTTTTTGCCAAACTTCTTCTTGATGTCGAGCAGTGTCTCCTGCATCGCTCGTTCTTTGCTTAGCTCGGCCTGCTGCTCGCGTTGTTCGCGTGCCACCTGGTCCATGTCGGTGAACAGGTCATATTGCACGGGCCGCGGCGCCGTCTCGGCCTGGTCCTCGCGCAGCACGTGGTTGACAGTGATGTTGAGCCGCCGCACCAGCAGTATGGGGTCAACGATGCGGTCGTACAGGCTGAGCACAGCCTTGCGTAACATGCTGGCGCTCGACGTGTGACGCTCCAGGTTGTAGGTGCCGTGCGAGTGCTTTGGGGCCTTGCGCCCGTAGTAGTCAATGCCCACGGGCCCTTGGTACTGTGCGCTGATGGTTGGGTCGGTGAGACTCTCGGTGTCATAACACACGGTTACCGTCAGTTGGTCGGTTACCAAGCGCTTGTCCACGAGGTCCAGGGCAACGGCATCGGCCATCTCCTCGATCACGATGCGTGCCTTGGGCACGGTGTAGGCACACGTGAGCACCTGCCCGCTGCTCAGGCAGTGGGTCTCGGGGCGGTAGGCCTTGACGTAGTCGATAGTGCAGGGTTCCCACCCCCAGGCATGGTCGATGAGCAGCTCGGCGTTTACACCGAACAGCTTGTAGAGGAATTCCTCGTTGCGCAGCGACAGGCGTGCTATCTTGCCCATGGTGTCGATGCCGTAGGTCTCGAGGCGGCGAGCAATGCCGGCACCAACGCGCCAAAAGTCGGTCAACGGGCGGTGGTTCCACAGCTGGCGGCGGTAGTCCATCTCGTCAAGCTGTGCGATGCGCACACCGTCCTTGTCGGCGGGCAGGTGCTTTGCCACGATGTCCATTGCCACTTTTGCCAGATACATGTTTGTCCCTATTCCTGCTGTGGCGGTGATGCCGGTGGTGGAGAGCACGTCGCGCACGATCTTCATTGCCAGGTCATGGGCGCTGAGCTTGTAGATCCCCAGGTAGTTAGTCACGTCCATGAACACCTCGTCAATGGAGTAGACGTGGATGTCCTCGGGTGCGACATACTTGAGGTAAACCTGGAAGATGCGGGTGCTGTACTCGATGTAGTGGGCCATGCGCGGCGGTGCGATGAGGTAGTCCACTGCCAGGTCGGGATGCTCCTTTAGTTCCTTGTCATAGACGCTCTTGCCATTGAGATGTTGCCACGGTGCCAGTTTCTCGCGCTCGCGGTTGACCTGGCGCATTCGCTGCACCACCTCGAAGAGGCGTGCGCGGCCGCCTATGCCGTAGGCCTTGAGCGAAGGCGACACTGCCAGGCATATGGTCTTGTCGGTGCGCGACGCGTCGGCCACGACGAGATTGGTGGTGAGCGGATCAAGCTTGCGTTCCACACACTCTACCGAGGCGTAGAACGACTTGAGGTCGATGGCTATGTAAGTGCGGTTGTTGTCGTCGTTGTGCTGTGTCATGTGTGCTTCATGTGTGAGTGTATAGCAGTTGCTACATGTTAGTCGTGATGGCGCACCTCAACGCTGAAGTTGCCAAACTTCTCCAGAGCAGCGGTGTACTCCTCGTCGGTGGTATAGCGGCCCTCGTGCAGCATCGTGGGTTCCTGGGCATCGGTATAGGCAAACACGAAGCCGTTGTCACAGGAGTAATGCGCAATGAGGACGCGGTTGATGTCGTCGGCCTTTACCACCTCGGCGTCAAGTCCGCCGACCAGGATGCGTGCCTCGTAGTAGAGGAACAGGAAATCATATGGTGACATGACGGGGATGGTGCTGGCCGCCTGGGCATTCCACGGGGCCAGTTCCTTGACCTTGTCGATGCTGGCTGGGCCAAAGGTGACATCGGGCCATCCCAGCACGTCGAAAAACCTGTCGTGTAGTTCTTTCCAGTTCTCGATGGCTTCGTAGTTGTTGCGGTAGGTTTCGCTGAAGGCATCATTCCGGGCCTTAGACTGCTGGCCGGCAACGAGGTCCCTCTCCAGCATGTCGCGCTTGTTCCTATTGGCTTTGCTGATGAGCATTGCGGCTATGCCGGAAACAATAAAAGTGATTATTGTAACAATAGTGGTATCCATAGTGGGGAACTGGGTTAAAAGTTGTATTTCCGTGTAAAGTTAAGGATAAATCCTCATTAATCAAAAACGCATGTATCAAAATTAGAAATTTATAACATTTCCACGTGGCGAGGGTACACACAGTAATGGGATTCTATCGCGCGGAACCAGGAGAACTCGCGGGGGTATTGGGCTAGTCGTGGTCGTAGGGGGTGTAGGGGGCGGCAGCCAGGGGGGCGTCGGTTGTTTCCTCGGGACCGTT
>JAZQPG010000085.1:0-10095 GCA_045628365.1 Sodaliphilus sp.
GGCACGCTCCAGCAGACGGCTGTGCAGATAGAAGATATCACCGGGATAAGCCTCACGGCCAGAGGGGCGCTTGAGGATGAGTGAAATCTCACGATAAGCAACAGCGTGCTTAGAGAGGTCATCGTAAATTACAAGGGCATCGCGGCCGGTGTCACGGAAGTACTCGCCAATGGCAGCACCAGCAAAGGGTGCATAGTAGCGCATTGAAGCCGAGTCGGCAGCAGTAGCGGCAACGACTACGGTGTAAGGCATGGCGCCTTCCTCTTTGAGCTTGTTGACGAGTGCGGCAACGGTCGAAGCCTTCTGGCCGATAGCTACATAGATGCAGTATACGGGCTTGCCGGCTTCATAGTTGGCCTTCTGGTTAATGATAGTATCGATAGCGATAGCAGTCTTACCGATCTGGCGGTCGCCGATGATAAGCTCACGCTGTCCGCGGCCGATGGGAATCATCGAGTCGATAGCCTTGAGACCAGTCTGCAAGGGCTGGTTCACGGGCTGGCGGAAGATAACGCCGGGAGCCTTGCGCTCCAGCGGCAGGCGCACGCGCTTGCCGTCGATCGTTCCACGGCCGTCGATGGGCTCAGCCAGAACGTTAACTACACGGCCCAGCAGACCCTCACCCACCTGGATTGAAGCGATCTCACCAGTGCGGCGCACCTTCATATTCTCAGCAATCGAGTCTACCTCGTTGAGCAGGATCACACCCACGTTGCTCTCCTCAAGGTTCATGGCAACGCCGGTCACGCCGTTCTCGAACTCCACGAGCTCGTTGGCCTCTACATTTTCCAGGCCATAGACGTGAGCAACACCATCACCTACCTCGAGAACGGTGCCCACCTCCTCAAACGACACGCTACGCTCGATGTCGCTGAGTTGTTGTTTTAAAATATCACTGATTTCACTTGGGTTTATCATCTCACATTAACTTAGGAGTTTTAAACGCAATTTCTTTAATTCATTTCTCACCGATGCATCGAGAAGCATGTCACCTATCTTGACGGTGAAACCGCCTATCAGTTCAGGGTTGATGCAGGTCTTGGTCTCCAGCGTCATGCCGGCAAGCTGTTTCTTGACAACGTCGATGATAGCCTGAATCTCTTTCTCGGGCAGCTCAACGGCTGTGGTCACTTCGACCTCGGCGATGTTGTGGTGCTCACGATAGAGGTTCACATAGGATAGCGCGATTTTACGCAGATATTCAGCACGGTTGTTCTTAATAATCAGCAGGATGAATTTCTCGAGCGAACTTCCGGGCTCGGCGCCGGCAGCAAGCAGCATGACGCGTCCCTTGTCCTCGTTGGGGATATAGGGATTGATCATCACGCGCTTGAGTTCATCGATAGCCGTGTTGTGGCTGCTCAGCTCACGCATCTGCTCATAGATCACGTGCAAGTCGCCGTTCTCCATGCCCAGCTTGTAGAGCGCCTTGGCATATCGTTTGGGGATAAGTCCGTCATTCATAGTGCATTAATTTTTACTCTCAACCTCATTCAGATATTTCTCAACCAGTTCTTGCTGAGCATTGTTGTCGCTCACGCTGGTGCGCAGCACCTTCTCAGCGATTTGGAGAGCGATCTCGCTCACCTCGCGGCGCAGCTGCTTCTCGCTTTCTTTGCGAGCCTGCTCTATTGAGAGCTGGGCAGCCTCGGCCACTTTCTTGGCCTCGACAGTTGCCTCGCCGCGCGCGTCACTGATAATCTGGTTGCGCATCTTGTTGGCGTCGCGAAGGATATCGGCCTGTTGTCCTCTTGCCTCAGCCACGAGTTTGTCGGCTTCGGCTTTGGCGTTGTCAAGCTGCTTCTTTGCTTCCTGAGCATAAGCCACACCCTTGTCGATAAGCTCAGCGCGCTCGTCCATGCTCTTGATGATGAACGGCCATGCGAACTTTGACAGGATGAAGTACAGCCCCAGGAAGGCAACAAACATCCAGAAAACCAGGCCAAATTCAGGCGTGAATAGTTCCATTAACTAAGAGGAATAACTGGTTAATATAATTACATTACGATAGCGAGTACGCAAACGATGAGTGCGAGGAAGGCAACACCCTCGATAAGGGCTGCGATCACGATCATGTTTGAACGGATGTCACCGGTAGCCTCGGGCTGACGAGCGATTGATTCCATAGCTGCGCCACCAATCTTACCAATACCGATACCTGCTGCTACTGCTGCGATACCTGCGCCGATAGCTGCACCAAGATTTGCAAGTGCTTCTAATACAATAAGTCCTAACATAGTTGTAATTTTTAAAATGTTATAGTTTTTATTTGTTTATTAATTTTCTTTGTTTTAAGCCACGTGGACCACATGGGCCACATAGCAGAAGTAGTGTAAAAGAGATACCTCTTTTTTTCAAGTCCAGAGTCTCAAGCCTTTCAACTCTCCCCTCTCCTCTCTAATCTCTTATCTCTTATCTCTCATCTCTAATCTCTCCTCTCAATGCTCCTCATGCACGTGGGCCATGTGGATAAACATGGTCGACAGGATGGTGAACACGTAGGCCTGGATGAAGCTCACCAGGGTGTCGAGCACCAGCATGAACAGGGACAGGACGAGCGACAGAACGCTAGTGCCGGCACCTGCAAACACATTAAACAGCTCGGTGAAGATGAAGATAAGCATCACGAACACGATCACTACCATGTGACCGCTCATCATGTTGGCAAAGAGACGAATCATCAGCGCGATGGGCTTAGTGAAAAGACCCAGCACCTCGATGAGGGGCATCAGGGGCACGGGGCACTTGAGTGCCATGGGCACGTCGGGCCACAATACCTCGAGCCAGTAGTGCTTAGTGCCGGTGAAGTTGGTGATGAGGAATGTCATCACTGCCAGCACCATGGTCACCGCGATGTTGCCGGTGAGGTTAGCACCGCCGGGGAATATCACGATGAGACCCAGCAGGTTCATCGTCAGGATGAAGAAGAACACGGTGAGCAGGTAGGGACCATACTTGGGGGCATCCTTGCCCATGATGGGCTTGATGGTGTCGCCGTAGACGAAGTCCACAACCAGCTCAACGGCGCCCTTGAATCCTCGCGGAGCCTTCATGCCGTTGCGGGCATACCAGCGCTTGAGCGAGAACACGATCATCAGCACCACGATGGCCGAGATGAAGATGCCGCAGGCGTTCTTGGTGACCGAGAAGTCCAGGGGACGCACCTCGGTGCCGTCGGCCAGCACTTCAACCACCTTGCCGTGGTTGTCGCCTTCCTCGGCAATCTTGAAGCCCTCGAAGGTTTCACCGCCGGTAACGCGCGATGAACTGAACACGTGCCATCCGTCCTGACCCTTCACGATGATGGGCAGGGGGATGCGCTTGCTGTGTGAGAACGGCACTTCCCATCCGTAGCAGTCGCCCAGGTGTTCAAAGATAATACCCTTGACATCGATACTAAGCTTCTTGCCCTCGTCGCCCGCTTGCTGGCCGGCCTCGACGGCTTCGCTGTGGCTGGCTGCTTCTTCACGGTGATGGGCAGCATCGGTATATCCCCATGCCATCAGAGCAAGCACTACAACTGCAACTAAGGCTGTTATAACTTTTTTCATAGGCGTTTTAATATAGACACACCGACACCACGTTGTTCTTGATATCAGCGACTCCGCCCTTGATCACGCGCTCGTGGGTTTCCTCACCGGTGACATAGGTCACGCGGCCAGCCTTGAGCGCTGCCATCAGGGCAGCATGGTTGTCCAGTACCTGGAACAAGCCTTGGAGACCCGGCAGGGTCACCGACTTGACAGTGCCTTCAAACTCGATGTTCTCAGCCGATATAATCTTGAGTGTCATATCAGTCAGTTTGTTATTAATATCTTAAGTTGAGTATCGCTGCGGCTAGGCCCGCGTTGCGGGGTGCATCGTGGCGCCGCGCCACAGCTCTATTCTTCTTTTTTCTCTCTGTTATTACTGTGCCTTGAGGCGGTTGTTATACCTCGGCAAGCAGCTTCTTACCCTTCTCGATAGCCTCGTCGATGGTACCAACGCTGAGGAATGCCTGCTCGGGCAGGTAGTCTACCTCACCGTCAAGGATCATCTTGAAGCCGCGGATAGTCTCGTTCAAGGGAACCATCACACCGGGAAGGCCGGTGAACTGCTCAGCCACGAAGAAGGGCTGTGACAGGAAGCGCTGTGCACGGCGTGCGCGGCTCACTACCAGCTTGTCCTCGTCGCTCAACTCGTCAACACCGAGGATGGCGATGATGTCCTGAAGCTCGTTGTACTTCTGCAGCAGGTGGATCACGCGCTGTGCCACGTCATAGTGTTCCTCACCGATGATGTGGGGATCCATGATGCGCGATGTCGAAGCCAGGGGATCCACAGCGGGATAGATACCCAGCTCGGCAATCTTACGGCTAAGCACACAGGTTGCGTCCAGGAAGTTGAACGTAGTCGCAGGCGCAGGGTCGGTAAGGTCATCGGCGGGCACATACACTGCCTGTACCGATGTGATCGAACCGCTCTTGGTAGAGGTGATGCGCTCCTGCAGCTTACCCATCTCGCTGGCCAGCGTGGGCTGGTAACCTACGGCCGAGGGCATACGGCCAAGGAGGGCCGATACCTCGCTACCTGCCTGGGTAAAGCGGAAGATGTTGTCCATGAACAGCAGGATGTCCTTACCACCGCCGTCTTGATCGCGGAACTGCTCGGCAACGGTAAGACCCGACAGGGCCACGCGCAGACGGGCGCCGGGAGGCTCGTTCATCTGACCGAACACCAGTGTGGCCTGTGATGACTCCACTGCCTTCATGTCGACGTCCTTGAGGTTCCACTCGCCCTTCTCCATGCCTTCCTTGAACTTGTCGCCATAGTTGACAACGCCGCTCTCGATCATCTCGCGCAGCAGGTCGTTACCCTCGCGGGTACGCTCTCCAACGCCGGTGAACACTGAGAAACCGTTGTGTCCGTGGGCAATGTTGTGGATAAGCTCCATGATGAGCACGGTCTTACCTACACCGGCGCCACCGAACAGACCGATCTTACCACCCTTACTGAACGGCTCGATAAGGTCGATGACCTTGATACCGGTGTAAAGGATTTCCTGCGAGATCGACAGGTCAGAGAATGCGGGTGCAGGCTGGTGGATAGCGCGGCGGTCGCCTTCCTCGAGGTCCTTGAGGTGGTCAATGGGTTGACCAATCACGTTGAGGAGACGGCCCTTTACCTGCTCGCCAGTGGGAACCGAGATGGGGCGGCCCAGGTTAGTGACCTTTGCTCCGCGCTGCAGACCATCGGTACTGTCCATAGCCACACAGCGCACGGTGTTCTCACCGATGTGCTGCTCCACCTCCAGGATGAGCTTGCTACCGTCGGGACGGTCAACGCTCAGTGCGGTGTAAATAGCAGGACGACTGGCTCCTTCGCCTTCAAAAGCGATGTCGACAACGGGGCCAATCACCTGTGTAATTTTTCCATAATTATCAGCCATAATCACGAAAAGTGTTTTTTATTTGTTGTTTATATTCTTTTATTCAGTTCTTTGCTAGTTTATCAGAAGTGCCAGCCCATGGTCACTACAAGCGCCATCAGCACCAGGTTGAACAGGCCGATGGGCATCAGGTAACGCCACTCGAGAGCAAGCATCTGGTCGATGCGCACGCGGGGGAACGACCAGCGTATCCACATGAAGATGAAGGTCATGAAGAACGCCTTGCCCAGGAACCACAGGGTGCTGGGGATGTAGTCCATCACTGCGTTGAAGCCGTCCAGACCGGGAACGTGCAGAGGCATCCAGCCGCCCAGGAACAGCAGCGCTGCGATACCCGACACGATGAACAGGTTCAGGTACTCGGCCAGGTAGAAGAAACCGAAGTGGATACCTGAGTACTCGGTGTGGTAACCGGCGGTGAGCTCGTGCTCGGCCTCGGGAAGGTCAAACGGGCCACGGTTGTTCTCGGCGTTGGCAGCGATGATGTAGATGATGAAGGCGATGATGGCAGGAACGTGGCCCTTGAACAGGAACCAACCGTTTTCCTGAGCCTCAACGATGCCGGTAACGCTCATGGTGCCTGCAAGGCACACAACGGTGAGCACCGACAGACCGCAGCTCAGCTCGTAGCTGATCATCTGCGCGCCCGAACGCATCGCACCGATAAGGGTGTACTTTGAGTTACTTGACCAACCTGCCAGCAGGATACCCAGCACGCCTATCGACGATACAGCCAGGATGAAGAACACACCGATGTTGAAATCGATGAACTGCATGCCCTTGCCCCAAGGCAGACAAGCGAAGGTGAGCATCGAAGCGATGAGCACCAGGTAGGGAGCCAGCTTGTGAAGGAACTTGTCGGTTGACCACAGGGTGATAAGCTCCTTCTGCAGGATCTTAAGCACGTCGGCAAACACCTGGAGCAAACCCCAGGGACCTACACGGCGGGGACCGATGCGGCACTGAATCCACGCGCACACCCAACGCTCATACATGATATAAGCCATCGCGATCAACGAGTAGGCGGCCAATAAGAACACGGCTACGATAACACACTCCAGGGTAGTGGCGAGCCACTGAGGCATGATGCTCAGGAGCGCGTCGTTGAGCCAAGTAGCGACTATACTAAAGTCAAACATAATTCTTCTTAACTATTGTTGTTCTATATATTTACTATTGTGTTAACTGTTTTTCCAGCGCGGAGCCGGCCATCAGCGGTCGATGTCGGGGATAACGTAGTCGATCGACGCGGTGATGGTGATCAGGTCGGCAATCATGTTGTCACGGCAGGTGAGGTCCACGATACCCACGAGATTGAAGCACGGTGCCTGGAAGTGCATGCGGTAAGGCTTCTGGAAAGGCTTGGGGTCGCCGTCGCTCTCGATGTAAACACCGAAGGCGCCACGGCTGGCCTCTACCTGCTGGTACCAGTGGCCGGCGGGCAGCTTGATGAGCTTGGGCACCTTGGCGCAGAACTCGTTGCCCTCGCAGGCCTCGAGCTTGTCGCATGCCTGGCGCAGGATCTTGATAGACTCTACCATCTCGTCCATGCGCACCATGTAGCGTGCCATGCTGTCGCCTTCCTCACGAACTACCTCGTTGAAGTCAAACTCGTTATAGAGCGAGTAAGGCTGCTTCTTGCGCAGGTCACAGCTGAGGCCCGATGCACGGCCGCTGGGGCCTGAGATTGCATAGCTTGTGGCATCTTCCTTAGACAGGATACCCACGCCCTTCATACGGCCTACGGCGATAACGTTGCCGGTGAACAGCTTGTGGTACTCCTTGAGGTTCTTCTCGATGGTGTCACATGCGTGGCGCACGTCCTGGATGAAGTCCTCGTGCACGTCGGCAACAACGCCGCCGATGGTGCTGTAGCTCATCGACATGCGGCCGCCGCAAGTCTTGTCAAAGATATCATAGATGAGCTCGCGCTCACGGAATCCGTAGAAGAACGCTGTGGTAGCACCCTGGTCCATGGTCAAGCAACCATAGCTCAGCAGGTGTGACGACAGGCGCATCAGCTCGTCCATCATCAGACGGATGAGCTCAGCACGGTAGGGAACCTCGATGCCCATCGCCTTCTCGATGCACAGGCACAGGCAGTGGCGGTTCATGTGGGCGCTCATGTAGTCCATACGCTCGGGATAGAGCAGCGTAGAGGGATAAGCCAGGCCTTCGCACAGCTTCTCGATGCCGCGGTGGATGTAACCCGACACCACGTCAACCTTCTTCACCATCTCACCGTCGAGCGACACGCGGTAGCGCATAACGCCGTGGGTCGAGGGGTGCTGGGGACCTACGTTGATCACATACTCGTCGTCCTCGAAGGTCTTGCCCTCAACTTTCTTCACCTCGCCGTTCTCGTCCTCCACCCACTTGCAGGTGTAGTCCTCGTTCATCTCGTCGTCGAGACGCAGGGGGTTGAGCTCGGCGCTATCGTCATAGTCCTTGCGCAGGGGGTGTCCCACCCAGTCGTTGCGCAGGAAGAAACGGCGCATGTCGGGGTGATTGATGAACACGATGCCAAAGAAGTCATATACCTCGCGCTCCTGATAGTTGGCCACGTCCCACAGGTCGCTCACACTGTGCAGGCGGGGATTCTCACGGTCGGTTGTGGCAACCTTCACGTGGATGATTTCCTGAGTCTCGGTGTTGGTCAGGTAGTACATGCAACCCAGCGAGTCCTTCCAGTCCATACCCACCACTGCGGTGAGGTAGTCAAAGTGGAGTTTCTCCTTCAAGGCCTCGGCCAGGGCGTGCCACTGCGCGTCGTCGACAGTCACCAGCAGGAACTCGCCCTCGGTGTCAATCTGTGCCTGGGGGCACAACGCGCTTATTTTGTCTTTTGTATCAGCCATATATTATATATAATAATGAGTCGATTGATTTCTTAGTCTTATTTCTCCTCGCCGCCGGCATACTTGAGCTTGAGGTCCTCGGGCAATTTCTCCTTGCGGTTCACGCCGCCAAAGTACTTCTGCACCTTGATCTTGCGCTGCAGCTGCATCAGGCCGTAGAAGAATGCCTCGGGACGCGGGGGACAGCCGGGGATATAAACGTCAACAGGAACGATCTCGTCAATGCCCTTGACCACGCAGTAGCTCTTAGTGAACGGGCCACCGCTCACGGCGCAACTGCCGCACGCGATCACATACTTGGGCTCAGCCATCTGCTCATACAGGCGCTTGAGCACCGGAGCCATGCGATAGGTGATAGTGCCCTGGCACATGATGTAGTCGGCCTGACGGGGAGAGTTGCGGGCAACCTCAAAGCCGAAGCGAGCCATGTCATAGCGCGCAGCGCCCAGGCACATGAACTCGATAGCACAGCAACTGGTACCGAAACAGAAAGGCCACAGCGAGTTGCTCACGCCCCAGTTCATCAAGTCATTGAGCTTGCCCACCACGATGTTTGTACCGCTGGCACGCAGTTCCTCAACAAGCTTGTCGATATACTCGTTGTCCTTGAAGTCCTCATGCTTCATGCTCTTGATTTTCACTTCCATCTCAACGCTCCTTTCTTCCATGCATAAGCAAGACCTAAAGCCAAAATCACCAGGAAGGTTCCCACTGCGGGCAGAGCGGCAGTGCTAAGGCTGCGGCAAATCACTGCCCAGGGAAACAAAAACACGGTCTCCACGTCAAACATCAGGAACAGGATAGCAAACAAGTAGTAACCTACATGGAACTGTGCCATCGAGTCGCCTCGTGACGGAATACCGCATTCATAGGGTTCACCCTTCTTCTCGGTGTAACTGCGCGGGCCTATGAGCCACGCGATAATCAAGGCCGCTGCCACCAGCAGGACGCCCGTCAGGGCCGCCGTGATGGCCATGGTCGTACTTTGAATACCGAATATTGATAATACCATAATTTATTGATAGTTGTTATTTCTTTTCATCCAAACACGTACAATCACCTCATTTACACCACATTAAGTTAAATAACTGAATGTGACGCAAGTAAGGTGCGCACTTTTGCAGTGCAAAGTTACAAAATCTTTTCGGTATGGGCAAACTATTACCGAAAAATAAACTCCCAACTCCACCCAACATTTAGCCCAACATTTAACCCAACAATTAAGCGACAACCCAACCCAACAATTAAGCGACAACCAAGCGGTACACACTAACTAATGCACTCCATAGAATTGTCGGTTGAAAAATACAAACAAGTTCGTCACAAAAAAGTGGCTTAAATCACTGTATATGTATTAGTTACCTTACTTTTTAGTGACGAAACTTGTTTGCTTTCACGCAAATGCTTACACCTCATTTCGATTCACACGATAAAACGTCCGTCACAAAAATATAGCTTAATTCACTATATATCTGTTAGTTAAGTCACTTTTTTGTGACGAACTGTTGCTGCGTTTCGGTAGCGATGAGCCCTCTGTGGGAGCCACCAAAGAAAAATCTGCGCAGTCCGCGAGATCTGCGCAGATTGTCCCGTAGCTGAGTTGTTACCATGGACCGCCAGCAGTCACTGCTCTACAAGAACTCCCCTCCATGGGAGGAGGTTCATGAACCCCTACTTGCCATGTTGCGTGCTTGCATGTAGCATGGTGCGACGAGCGGCTCTCAGTGTAGTAATACTGAGAGTATAGTGACGGCGGTGCAAAGTTACAACACGTTTACACCATTCCCGTGCATCAACCGCGCAAATGCC
>JAZQPG010000086.1:0-17956 GCA_045628365.1 Sodaliphilus sp.
TTATGATGACTACATAATCAAAACCGCAACCCCAGACTCATTTAGGTATCTTCGGGATGGATATGCAATATCTGGTAAACACATGTATTATAATGGTGAAGAAATAGAATGGCGAGATGATGTCATGAATGATTCAATACCAATTACAGATGAAATGGTTATAAAGAATAAAAGTGTTCAAACCTATGACTAATAGCTTATAAAAGCTTTCAATGTCTTCATACAGCTTAACATCAATTGTAGATAAAGGTAACTACTCAGGTATCCCCTCAAGCCGGCGCTTTTTGGGGGGATTTATCCTCCAGAAATTTCAATCAGCGAGTTCTGCGCGAGAGAATACCACAGCTGAGTAGTTACAGATAAAGGAGAAACGTATTATGATCAAGAAGATAGTTTTAGCGATTATTGTTGCCATTTCCTGTGGCACTGTCTCTGCTGCTCACGACATTAGTAACCGGTATGAGCAATTCCAGCTTATTGCTGCGCAAAGCGGGCTCAACAGCGAAGCCGCTGAATTTCTCACGCAATGGGAAAAGGAGGAGCCCCGGAGTGCCGAGATGCTCAATTCGTGGTTCTTATATTATATCGTCAAGGGTACTGACCAATTCAGACTTAGCGATGACCTGGCTAACTTTGACTTTGACCACAATGCCATGCTCCCCGACACGCTCACATGCTTCGACAAGCTACTCACCCAGAATATCAACATATTGGTAGATGAGGGCGACGGCATGAAAAACTATACCAAGGCAATAGAATACATCAACAAGGCTATTGAGTATCATCCGTGCATATTGGAGCTGTACATCAACAAGATTGACGGCTTCATGCGCAAATACGAGTACAAATATGCAACGGCCGAGGCTCTGCGTCTCGCCAAGACGGTTAAGGAGAATGATGTCCGATGGCTTGATTTCAACAACCAACCTCTAGACCCTGATAGCGCAGCCTTCATGGTTGACAACACAATGTCGTCGGTAATAACCGATCTGTTAGCGAGCAACGAGACAGAACTGGCCATGATCCTTAACGACACGCTGATGTCCTATTACCCCGACGAACCAGCTTACAAACTCAACAAGGGTGAATACTATATCCAAACCGGCCAATACAGCGAGGCAATCAATTACTACCAAGGGCTGCTGAAGGGCAATATCAACGACGATAAAGAGGCTACCTTCTACCTGATGCAGCTATGTTACCAAACGGGAGACACCGTCAATGCAAAAAAATATGCCACCGAGTTGTCCCATTGTGATGTTCCCACACTTGTGGCCCAGGCCAACAAGGTAATCGAGTCTCTAAAACCCTTTACGGTCAACTTCCTGAAAATAGAAGCATGGATGAAAGACCACCGTGCCGAGTATGATGCTCTCGTTGAGCGATTCAAGGCTTGCGATACCGGTCTCACTTATGACGAACTGAGCAAGATTTACTTTGGGCACGCATGCACCGAGCAGGTCACGAGCACTACTCTATGGGACAAAAACGCTATCAACAAGCTGATAGAGGACAGAGAATTTGACAAGCTTTTAACCGAAGCTCGCGCCTGCCTCGATACTCATCCCGCAAGTATTGCCGCCCTGGCCCACTGCTACCTTGCCTGCGAATATACTAACCAGAAAGAAGATGCTCAAAAATACTTGGCACAGATATCTATGGTCATAGGCATGATCCTAAAGGATGCCAACAGCACTGCCAAGGATGGGAACAAAGTGTATAAGATCCTGTGGCGTGCCGATGAAGACGCCTTTGTGGATTACATCATGGGGGCCGAAGAAAGGTCTAAAACCTCTGTCTTCATGAATCCCATGTTCTTCCTAGCAAAAGACCAGATGAACAAATAAGCAATACCTTTCTATCCCACGGAGGCGCAGAGAGCACGGAGGGCTGACAAAACAGGGTGTGCAAGAATTAAAAGCGAGTTTTTTGTTTTAAACTCGCTTTTTTCTTTGCCCTAATTTGCAATCATTTGAAGTTTTTTTTAATTTTGCATAACGAATTAAAACAAACAATATTATGAGACGAATTGCTTTAGGCGTAGCGGCAATATGCCTGTCATCTTTCCTGTCCCGCGGTAACAACTGCGATGTGACCAGCGACGGGATTACCGATGTGAGCGACATCAATGCCGTTGTAAACAGCATGCTCGGGCGCACTGTCCAGGGTGAGGCGACCGATGTGGACGGCAACGGAGCGACCGACATAAGCGACCTCAACCAAGTGATCAACCACATCATGGGGACGCATTACAGCCCCAGTACAAGGCAGCTTGTGGAGAAAACGAAAAACTGCTATTCCAAGGCAGGATATGCTTGGGTGGGCGAAATGCTGAGCGACAACACCGAGGACAACACTACAAATCCCAAGTTTGACGGCCGCTACGTTCTTTCATATTATCCCGAAAGACACGACCTGACTGCATACTTCCCTACCGACGACCAACTCTATCGCTGGGAGGCTGTTTCAAAGAGGGACGGAGTGGACTCTCCTTTATTCATTTGGCAAGGCAACTACGAGGCTATCGCCGCCTGCAACGAGGTGCTCGAGAGCATCGAGGAACTGGAGCAAGCGGGCATCAGCGCCAGTGATCGCGCAGTCATAGCAGCACTCAAGGGCGAAGCACTCGTGTCGCGCGCCTGGCACCACTGGCAGCTGTGCAACATGTTCTGCATGCCCTACGGAGGCCCTGTTAAGAGCAAAGATTTGGCAGGCATACCCTATCTCACAACAAGCCATTTGCAAGACGCTGCGATGACCGGCAATGAGAGCCTGCAGGACGTGTATACCCTTATCGAGAACGACCTCACTGCAGGACTCCCACTCCTTGACAACAGCATACATGCTGATCCCAAATACCACTTCGGCAAGCAATCGGGCAACGCATTTGCAAGTCGCTTCTACCTTTACAAGAGAGAGTATGACAAGGTTGTAGAATACTGTAACGCTGCCTTTGCCGGCGAGGATGCTTACTCATTGCTCGAGGACATGTGGCATGACAAGGAATACCATGACAGAGTCTGGTCAAGTAACGAAAGTGCTGATTCCAAAGCTCTTGATTACCTGTATCACCACAGCGGTCCCGGCCGAAAAGGCGTGTGGATGATATCAGTTCCACAAACCGACATGGTGCAGAACTACAGAATCAGCGGAAAATATGCACAAAACCGCGAAGCGGATGTCACTCACACCAGAGGTCCCGCTTGGGATAAATGCAAATATTCTTCAAATACCACCACCTGGTTACTACCCGCGTTTAACGGCCTCGGTGTAACAGTAAAAGGCAACAGTTTGTATGGAAGTTATTTTGTGGGCAACTGCTATGATTGGGTTGATAACCAGAGTGGAAACAGGTATAGCCTGAGAGCAGAATTTACAGCCGACCAGACTCTGCTCACCCGTGCCGAAGCATACATCTACCTGGGCAAACTGGACCTTGCCTTTGCCGACCTCAAGGCATGGTGCGACAACCTGTGTTTGAATCCTGTAACCGGAGATAACCGCACAACACCCCTCACATTAGAGGACATGACAAAGTTCTACAATACAGCACTGGACAAGTATGTACGCAATGTAGACAACGAGGTGACAATATTTTATCAAGACAGCATTTACAGCGGTCTTGCAAAGCCCATACGCATAGACGACATTTGCCCCAGCGACAAGTACCGGGTGACTGATGAAGCGATGCCCTACCTGCAATGCGTGCAGCACTTTGCCCGCATTGAGACCATGCACACCGGACAGCGATGGTTTGACATCAAGCGATTGGGACTCGAGATAAGGCGCCGCTGTGGCAAGGACAATGAAGAGATTCGCCTCGAGAGCGGCGACCCGCGCTATGCAGTGCAGACTCGCGACGACTAAAAGACAATAATTATACTGAATTATGGAAGAAATTGACGGGACTTCAAAAATCTCGTCTTTTTCTTTGCCCTACTTATTTATAATTACTAACTTTGCAAGGTAGAAATAAAAAAACTACACAGCAATGGGGTAATCTCACGCAGAGCTCGCAGCTGACGCAGATTTACTGAAAGAAATTTTTTCAAAATCAGGATAGATTATAATCCATGTAATCAACAGAAAAAATTTCTTATAATTTCGGATAATTTCTTTCAGTCAGTCTGTATCTGCAAAGTTCTATTGCTGTATAGTTACGAAATAAATCTTATAAACTAAATACGCTTATGAACAAAATCGTTGCTAAAGAACAATTCTCGGCCAACGTGACCAAGCTGGTGGTGGAAGCGCCTCTAATTGCTAAGGCCCGCCGTGCCGGCCACTTCGTGATTGTTCGCTGCGGAGAAAACGGCGAACGCATCCCATTGACCATTGCCGACAGCGACCCCGTTGCCGGAACCATCACCCTTGTTATCCAGGCTGTGGGCGAGTCAACCCGCAAGATCACATCGCTCGAGCCGGGCGATGCGCTCACCGATGTTGTAGGCCCCCTGGGACAGGCTACTAAGATTGAGAACTACGGCACAGTGCTGTGCTGTGGCGGCGGTGTGGGCGTTGCTCCCCTGCTGCCCATCATCCGTGCGATGAAGGAAGCCGGCAACCGCGTCATCAGTGTGCTCGCAGGCCGCAGCAAGGACCTCATCATCCTTGAGGACGAGGTGCGTGCATCGAGCGACGACGTCATCATCATGACCGACGACGGCAGCTACGGCAAGCAGGGCCTTGTCACTGCAGGTGTCGAGGAGGTTATCCAGCGCGAGAAGGTTGACCGTTGCGTCACCATAGGTCCCGCCATCATGATGAAGTTCGTGTCACTGCTCACTAAGAAATATGAAGTGCCCACCGAGGCTTCGCTCAACGCCATCATGGTCGACGGCACCGGCATGTGCGGTGCCTGCCGTGTGAACGTGGGCGGCAAGTCACGCTTCGTGTGTGTCGAGGGTCCCGAGTTTGACGCCCACCAGATCGACTTCGACGAGCTGATGATGCGCCTCAAGGGCTATTAATTAACACTAACTCAAATCATCAGAAATCTCCGAGTTCTCCGAGACCTCTGAATTAAACAAGAAAACATCACTATGAACGATATAAACGAAGCACGCAACGAGCAATGGCGCGTAGACCTGCGTGCAACAATGTCACCCAAGGAGCGCACTGCAATCGAGCGCGTTGAAATGCCGCAGCTCGACCCCGCCTACCGCATCACCTGCAACGAGGAGGTGAACCAAGGTATCTCTAAGGAACAAGCTATGCGCGAGGCACAGCGCTGCCTCGACTGCAACAACCCGCAGTGTGTAACAGGATGCCCCGTGAGCATCAACATCCCCGGCTTTATCAAGAACATCGAGCGCGGTAACTTTGAAGAAGCTGCTGCTACCATCAAGCAGACCAGCTCGCTGCCCGCAGTGTGCGGCCGCGTGTGCCCGCAGGAGAAGCAGTGCGAGAGCAAGTGCATCCACCTCAAGATGAAACACCAGGCCGTAGCCATCGGTTACCTGGAGCGCTTCACTGCCGACTGGCAGCGCACCGAGGGTGCCAAGCAGGCTCCTGTCAAGGCCGAGCCCAATGGCATCAAGGTTGCCGTTATAGGTAGCGGTCCCTCAGGACTCTCGTTTGCCGGCGCCATGGCTAAGCGCGGATATGACGTAACTGTTTTCGAGGCACTCCACGAGATTGGCGGCGTGTTGAAATATGGTATCCCCGAGTTCCGTCTGCCCAACGACATCGTAGACTTTGAGATCGACGGACTGCGCGCACTGGGCGTGAAGTTTGGGAAGAACTGCCTCGTGGGCCGCACCATCACCTACGACGACCTGCACGAGATGGGCTTCAAGGGCGTCTTCGTGGGCTCAGGCGCCGGTTTCCCCCGCTTCATGAACATCCCCGGCGAGCAGCTCAACGGCGTCATGTCGTCAAACGAGTACCTCACCCGCATCAACCTGATGAAGGCTGGCCGTGGCGGCGACACTCCCGTACTGCATGGCAAGACCATCGCCGTTGTGGGTGGCGGTAACACCGCAATGGACTCTACCCGCACTGCTCTGCGCATGGGCGCCGAGCGCGTTATCCTGGTTTATCGCCGTGGCGAGGACGAGATGCCTGCACGACGCGAGGAGATAGGCCACGCCAAGGAAGAGGGCGTTGAGTTCATGACCCTGCACAACCCCATCGAGTACCTGGGCGACGAGAAAGGCCGCGTAGTAGCTATGAAGGTGCAGCGCATGGAACTGGGCGAACCCGACGCATCGGGCCGCCGTTCACCCGTGCCCGTTGAGGGTGCCGTTGAGGAAATCCCCGTTGACGTTGTCATCGTTGCCGTGGGCGTATCGCCCAACCAGCTCGTTCCCCGCTCTATCGAGGGTCTCGAGGTGAGCAAGCGCAACACCATCGTCGTTAACGAGGAGACCATGCAGAGCAACGTGAGCGACCTCTATGCCGGTGGCGACATCGTGCGTGGCGGCGCCACAGTGATCCTAGCCATGGGCGACGGCCGCCGTGCCGCCCTCAACATGCACGAGCAACTCAGCAAGTAACCGATCTACACTCTACACCTAATAAACAAAGGGGAAGCTTGACAGTCTCCCCTTTGTTTATAGACGTAATTTATTAGGGATTCTATTAATATTTAAAACAAAATACACACTTTTTTCGCTTTTACATTAATTTAATAGAAAAAATCACTAACTTTGCAATGTGACAGTATAATTTCTCCAAAAAAACAGTGGTGCGAAAATTAAATATTGAGATTATCAAACAGGGTATGCATGGTATTACACCTGCAATTGGCAACTATTTGTATGAGAATTGCCTTGTGAGCCTTCACAGGACAGGTCATACAAATGGAGTAGCCTTGCACGTATCAGGACTTCAAGAAGAAACCTACTATCTCAACTGGGACAGTGAAGTGACCGACCAGATGACCAGAAGCTACCCTGATGATATTGAAACCACCGAACATGGTGCTGTCGCTATTTCTGTCTTAATGGCAAAAGAGCTGACGGATTACACCATCGTAGAACGCTCATGGCGAGGTACAGGTATTGACTACTAGCTTGGCTATGAAAACGACCTATTGTTTCAGAGAGTTGCTAGTTTAGAAATATCAGGCATCAAAACAGAATTGGCAACAAATACAATATCAGCAAGATATGAACAGAAAGCCAAACAGGTTGAGTTATCAGATGAGACCAAACTTCCTGCCTATATTTCTATTGTTGAATTTAGTAACCCCAAGTGTCTCTTTAATATCAAGTAAGAATTATGGACCAACTCAGAGTAATACACAACGAAGCCATGGATTTTGCGCAAATGGCACAAATTGCAACTAGCAAAGGTGATACCGAGACAGCTGCAACATTGTTTCTTCAAGCTTTTGACAAAGAGCGCGAAGCAGCTATGAAAGCATTCCAAAACCAACTTCCACAGCCAGGACTTGCTATATTATTACAAAGTGCCGCCCACCTTGCTGTCACTTGCAATCAACCAAGAGAAGCCGAGAAATTAATTGGATTAGCACTATCAGGTGAAGCTCCTACCGAAATCAGACTTGATCTTAAAAGACTATTAACCTCACTCGACCAAGCAGAAGAAGGAGAATATGAAACTTACGCAATTCAAATTCCATCGGGAGATAAGGGGATCCTTAGTGCACTTGACGTGATGCTGAACCGTCTTGGTTGCTCAATGAAGAAGATTGCAGCATTGTGATATCGTGACATTCGTTTTTCATCACAAAACGTTTTGGGGCAAGTACGACACAAACTTCACAAATATAACAACAAAAAAGCAAACAAAGCAGGATGTAGCTAACTGCTCGGTGTAAAATTAATATCACTGTCGGCTTTTACATCCTCGCCATGGGCGACGGCCGCCGTGCCGCCCTCAACATGCACGAGCAACTCAGCAAGTAAAACAGATATATCACACCTTTTAAATACATAGCAAAGCCTTCCTTTATCGGAGGGCTTTGCTCATTTATTCATGGCACACAATATTAAAACATGGCAATCAGTGAAAACGGATCAGCGGATTTTTCTCTAAGTGCTTATTGTGGTGTATCTGGTGGGACACTCCGATGTCCGCAGGACATTCCGCACAGCAATGACAATAAAAATCCGAACCTCTTTTTAGATAGAGATTCGGATTTTTTTGAGTTATACCTTATTGCTCAATTGCAATAAAAGCTATTTTACTTGATCACCTTCTGGGTTGTCTTTGAGCCGTCGGTGAAGGTGGTTACCACGATGTTCACGCCGCTGAAGGGAACTGTGCTGCTGTGACCAGCGAGGTTGTAGTAGCGCACGCTTGCAACGTTGTTCACTGCTGCGATGTCGTGGATACCGGTTACCACGCCTTCATCACCCCAAACGACACTGAAAATCTTATCAACGACATAATAGGTGTCGCTGTCTTGAGCTTTGTAATAGGCACGCACACGGTAATCGGCAATAGGATGAGTGTCAAATGCGCCAAAGAGTCCTGACATAAACTCAATTGTTTGCTGGCCATCTTCACCAGTCATTGACATCTCCTCATCGCCCACATCGTCTGTGCCGGTATCGCCATCAGCGAGGTTCATCTGGCTATAGAACATAAAGTCATTGGAACGTACTGACAGGAAGTCGAGCTCTTCGTCGCTGGTTCCGCACGAACGCCAAACGCGATATCCGCCATTCTCAGAGGTGTACATCTGTTCGTCCATCGACATCATGATGTCGAGCAAACATGTGAAGTAGCGGCTGCGGCCCCTATGGAACTTGTAGATTGACTTCACGAGGTCGTGGCTTATAACATCAACATGGGCAACGGGTATCGAAATCTCGTTGGTGCCATAGGTGTTAACGTCTCCGCCGGCGATGGTGTAATTCAGCGCGCTGCTAAAACGCACCCCACTATCATCAGAGTCGGTACCGAAGTCGTGATAATAAGAGCTCTGTCTGCTGATACCATCGGCCACAACCTCGCCATTGCAGTAAATGGTGTGTGACACTCCCGACTCGTTAAATTTGGTGTTGGTCACTGTTGCGCCACATGAGGGTGCAAGGCTGTGGTTAACATCGTTGGTGATTTCTTCGAGTGTATAGCCTTCCTTATTGAGTCCGCTCGCGAGCTTGCCGGTTGTGGTTGCAGCATATACAGGCACAACGATCTTATTGGCGAGGAGGTCTTCCTTCAACGCGTAGGTGTAGGTCTCGGCCTTGTCGCCGCCCTCGGCGGTCGAAGCCTCGAAGTAGTCTACGATCTTGATATCATCGGTCACGATGCCGCTTGTCACGACAGCCTCCTTGTCCCAGCGTCCGTCCTGGTCAACATTGGTAGCCCATGAACCCTGGGGATAGGTCACGTTGTAATGGTAAACGCCATCAACCAGGCTCAGTGCCACTGTTGCAACGGTTTCCTTTGTATCACTGTTGCCAGCCTTGCGTGTTACGGTATAGGTTGCCCCGTCAAACGAATTCACGCTCTGGTCAAATACAGGAATAATCGTGATAGTGTTCTTGTAGCTGTTCTGCACCTCGGCGGGCTGGAATGTAGAGCGGTAATTGCCATCGAGCTTGAACGCGGGATCGGGATAGATGACAGTGATGGTGGCTACAAGGGGAGACTGTAAACCTTCGCTATTTACCCTGTAGCTATATTGGAACGTCTTGGGTTTAGTAAGGGGAATGTAGAAACGTGTCAGTCCGTCATCACCCTTGACGCATCTTTCGGCTCCAGAAACCACTTGTTGAACATACATCACATCGTTGTTGACAAAGGTTTCGATACCTCCCAGTCCGTTGGGCACAGGAGTGCCGTTGGGCATTGTCACAACATATTTCAGCTCACCATTAACCATCTCAATAGTAGCCTTCATGGTGCGGGTCTGACCATTACCTATGAATCCTGAACTTTTCATGGTCTTTCCTGTTGCATCAAACTGAATGAGATGATTGTTGTTGCAAGAAATCATTTCGAGCAGGGGATTATTGCTCACGTCGAGCGTGTACAGGTTGTTAGAGAAGCAATATAGTTCCTTGAGCAAAGGGCATTGGCTCAAGTCCAGTTCGTTGATGTTATTGGTACCACAAGAAAGCAGGTTGAGCTTAGGATTGTGCGTAACGTCGAGCTCGGTGAGTTTGTTGGTAAAGCAGTAAAGCTTCTCAAGATTTGGAAGCATGGTGACATCAAGTTCTGGAATGAGGTTGTCGCCAGTGGAAATCAGCTTCAGCTTAGTGTTGTGGCTCACGTCAAGTGCAGAAAGCTTGTTGCCGAAACTATACAGATTCTCGAGTACCACATTGGCATGGAGGTCGATGCTCGTAATAGTATGGTTGTTATAGAATGACAGAGTCTGCAACTTAGTGTTTTGACTCACGTCCACGGTGTTTGCAACCTTGTTGGAGTGGAATGCAAGCATTGTGAGTTCTGGGTTGTGAGTCACGTCGAGTTCTGTCAATTGGTTTTTATTAATCGACAGGTAATTGAGCTTGGGATTGTGTGTAACATCAATCTCGGTAAGCTTGTTATCATCGCAGTTGAGCCACTCGAGAATGCTGTTATGGGTCACATCGAGGGATGCCAGTTTGCTGGTGTAGCAATCCAGAATCTTCAGGCCTGCATTGCGGCTCACGTCGAGAGTCAACGGCTGGGTATTGTTGTTGCAATACAATGTGGAGAGAATGTTGATGTCGCCGGTGTCAAGTGTCGTGAAATCATTTCCCGAGATGTCCAGCATCGAAATCTGCGGGAAGTATTCGATACCCTTGATGCTGGTGATGTGTTTAGATTGGAATCCACTCATCCAGTTGTTCTGCGGCCACACCTTGCTGCTGTAGGGGATAATTTCACCCTCGGCCACTCCCACCTTGGCAGCAACGGCTGCACGGAAGTTGGCATCGGGGAACAGTTTTGCGTCAAGCAGGATACCATTCACCTGCGACCACTCGTTGGTGCCGCTTATCTGGCCGCCGGTGTTGCCGGTGATGTCAATGAATCGGTCCTTGGTGATGCCGGCGATGTCGCCGGTGCGGTTAAGGTAGTTATCGTTGACAATAACGCCCACTACATCGGCGTTGGTTTCAAACTTGTACCAAGTCTTGCCGCTGAGTACCTCTGACTCACTGATGGTGTTGCCTGGATAAGCGCCATTTAGTACGTTCCCGCTTCCGTCCCACACATAGAGGTGACGCCCCTGGGCAGTCACATCGTCGGGATAGTGCACATAGATAGTAAGCGCGCTTGCCTGGACGGCAGCGAACATAGCAATCAATGCTAATAAAAATTTACTTCTCATTGTTTTAATGTAGTAATGATATATAAAAACCTAATAATCACAAAAACATTTCATCAGCCATGATAACTAATGAAAAACTTGTCTATACCCACTGTCCCTATACAAGGGTATAGCCCAGGATTCTCTTTTTTTTATCTAAAGCCCTAATCGTAAGACAAATTTGGTCTTTCAAATGTACAAAAATACAAAAAACATACACACCAATAAAACATTTTGCAATAAAAATAGCAAATACAACAAAAATTAAATATTTTTTAGTAGATACCATTATTTATGTTTAGCAATTTTAAGATTTGTTTCAAGAAGATTGTTGACATGGTAACTATTCAGCAATAGCGTTTTTTGCAGACTCCCAACCTTAACTTTCTTTTCATGTCAACGTAACTATCCACCAATGGAACTCCCCGCGCAGAAATCTCACGGATTCTTTTTATTGAAAATATTTTAATAATGAGATGCTGAAAGCCGACACGCCCAAATGTATGTTTTGTGTTTTGAGACCGATTGAATTTCAAAAAGATGCCAAAACAGGGCTAGGTAGCAACTGAAAAATACAATTTTTCATTTATTAGAACCCACCTTTACTCTATATGGCAAATATAACGTATGCAACAGTTTTAGTTATAGGCGCATTTGGAACTTGAACATAACGCGAGGGTTTATATACGCTTGCAACGAATGCGACATTTTTTGAAACGCAGTGCAAGGGATATTACATTATTTATTATTAAATTTGCACTATGGATAAAAACATGCTTAACATATTGGCAGCAGTGCTTGCGGGCAGCTTCGTGCAAGCGAGTGCGCAGACTGCGGTCACCCTCAACGAGAATACCGTTTACCAGACTATCGACAACTTTGCGGCCAGCGACTGCTGGAACACCGAGTACGTGGGGCGCTACTTCAGCAATGCCAACCGCGAGAAGGTGGCACGATGGCTGTTCAGCACCGAGGCCGACGACCAAGGCAATCCACTGGGCATAGGACTCTCATCGTGGCGCGTGAACCTGGGGGCAGGCAGTGCCGGTCAGGGTGTAAAGAGCGGTATTGAGGACGAGACCCGCCGCGTGGACTGTTTCCTCCAGGCCGACGGTTCCTACGACTGGACCCGCTGTCCGGGCCAGCAATACTTCATGGCTAAGGCCAGGGAATATGGCGTGCAGGACTTCGTGCTGTTCTCTAACAGTGCGCCCGTATACTTTACCAAGAACGGCAAAGCCCTGTGTGACAACACCACCGGCGATGCCAACCTCAAGGACGACTGCTATGACGACTTTGCCGAGTTCCTGGCAACCACCGCCAAGCACTTTGCCGACGACGGATACAATATCACCCACATCTCGCCCGTCAACGAGCCTTCGTGGGAGTGGACCGACGGGCAGGAAGGATCGCACTGGACCAACGAGTGCATAGCCCGCCTGGCACGCTCGCTCGACACATCAATCACCAAGCGCAACCTGGCCACAAAGATACTGATCCCTGAGGCTTGTGTCTACAACACGCTCTATATGGAAGGCAGTGACATGCACATCAACGCGTTCTGGAACAGCGACAATGCCGCCACCTATGTGGGCAACCTCAACACGCTGGCACCCATCGCCGCAGCACACAGTTACTGGACCGTGGGGACCAACTACGAGCTGGAAAACTACCGCGTGGAAGCTAAGCAGGCTGCCGATGCCTACGGGCTGAAGCTGTACCAAACCGAGTGGAGCATGCTCGAAAGCGCTCCGTCGAGCAAGGCTGGATTCCCCCAGGGAGGATATGACGCGGCAACCGGGATGGACGTGGCACTGTACATGGCCAAGATAATCCAGAGCGACCTCGTCTACGGCAACGTGGCGTCGTGGAGCTACTGGACCGCCACCGCCCGCTCGCAGTGGGGGCATAAGAACCGTTTTCTGCTCGTGAGGCTCAATGCCGAGAACGAGACTTCCTTTGAGAGCTACGCCGCGATGACCGGCAGCGGCAAGGTGACCGCCGACGTCAACCTGTGGGCACTGGGCAACTTCAGCCGCTTCGTTCGCCCCGGCTACAAGCGCATCGACATGACAGGTGCCAGCGAGATGAACGGTCTGCTGGGATCAAGCTACTTGTCGCCCGACGGCAAGTCGCTGGTAAGCGTTATCGTCAACATGGGTTATGACATCCGGTCGATAAACCTGAGCAGCACAAGCCGTCAGCTTGAGGGGTACAGCATCAACAAGTATGTGACCGACGCCAGCCACAACCTGCAACGCGACACTACCCTGCCCGCCACCTACGACGGCAGCGCCATCAGCATCGCGCCGCGCTCGGTAACTACCATCACGCTCGATGCTCCCGGGCACCATGCCGCAGGGGACGTGAACGGCGACGGCAGTGTCGACGTCACCGACATCAACATCCTGGTGGACATCATCATGTCTAAGGATGATCCCACACACTACGGCAACCGCGCCGACGTGACCGGTGACGGCCACGTGGACATCACCGACGTGAACACCCTTATAGACCTGATTCTTAAATAACAACATAGGACATGAACAAAGGCATACTTAACCTGATGATTGCGGCAATTGCCTGTAGCGCAACCCAAGCCAGTGCACAGACTGCAATCAAACTCGACGAGAGCAAAACTTATCAAACTATCGACAGCTGGGCTGCCAGCGACTGCTGGATAGCCGAGTACGTGGGCCGATACTTCAGCAAGACCAATAAGGAGAAGGTGGCAAAGTGGCTGTTCAGCACTCGCATGGACGCCAACGGCAACCCCACCGGCATAGGCCTCACGTCATGGCGCGTGAACCTGGGTGCCGGCAGCGCCACCCAGGGGGAAAAAAGCGGCATAGAGGAAGTAACCCGCCGTGTGGACTGTTTCCTCCAGGCCGACGGTTCCTACGACTGGACCCGCTGCCCCGGCCAGCAATACTTCATGCAAGCGGCTAAGGAATATGGCGTGAATGACTTCGTGCTGTTCTCTAACAGTGCGCCCATCCATTACACCAAGAACGGATTTGCCCACAGCGACCGCACGACAGGCAGTGCCAACCTCAAGGACGATTGCTATGACGACTTTGCCGAGTTCCTTGCTACCTGCGCCCAGCATTTCACCGACCAGGGATACAACATCTCCTACATCTCGCCCGTCAACGAGCCTTCGTTTGACTGGCTCGACGGCCAGGAGGGCTGCCACTGGACCAACGCCACCATCGCCAAGCTGGTGCGCGAACTCGACAAGAGCATCACGTCGCGCAACCTGAGCACCAAGCAGTTGATCCCCGAGGCTGTGTCTTACTCCCAGCTTTCAGGTCTGTTCACACAGCAACACATCAGCCAGCTGTTCGGGGGGTCATCGAGCAACTACGTGGGCAACCTCCCCTCGGTGGCACCCATCGTCGCCGTGCACAGCTACTGGACATTCGGCACTAACAACCAGTTGCAGAATACCCGCACCACCGCTCGCACTCAGGCAGCAAACTATGGCGTGAAACTATACCAGACCGAGTGGTCGCTGCTCGACAACGCTCCCAACAAGGACACCGGTTTCCCCGAGGGCGGATATGACGCGGCAACGCGCACCGACATCGCCCTGTTCATGGGCAAGGTGATACAGTGCGACATGATATATGCCAACGCTGCGTCGTGGAGCTACTGGACCGCTATGGACCACGAGCAGTGGGGACAGAAGGACCGCTTCCACCTAATCCGCGTCAATGCAGCAGGCGACACCGGCTATGAGAGCTATGGCTCGCTGGAGAGCAGCGGAAGTGTCTATGACGACATGACGCTGTGGGCAATGGGCAACTTCAGCCTCTTCGTTCGCCCCGGTTACAAGCGCATCGACATGACCGGCGCCAGCGAGATGAACGGTCTGCTGGGATCAAGCTACGTGTCGCCCGATGGCAAGCGCCTCGTCATGGTAATCGTCAACACCGGCACTGATGCACGCACCATCCTGCCCACTGCAGCTGGACGTGACCTCAACGGCTACACCGTGAACCTCTACATCACCGACACCTATCACCGCCTGCGCCGCGACCTGCAGCTTCCCCAGACCTATGCAGGCGATCCGCTCAACATCACAGCACGTTCCATCACCACCATCACCCTCGACATGCCCGAGGAGCCAGAGGTTGCCGGCGACGTGACCGGTGACGGCGTTGTGGATATCATCGACGCCAATGTTCTCGTGGGGATAGTGCTGGGCGAGACCGACGAGGCAGCATTCAACGGCCGTGCCGACGTCAACCACGACGGCGTCGTCGATATCATCGACATCAACACCGTGGTGGTCACAATACTCAACATGTGATACCACGTGTGGGGGGGAAACCCGCCCCCACCCTGCACAAGCGGGAGTTTTCTTTACGCTATTAAACCCAGAAAGTGAATTAGGAGCAATTGCCCATATTTTGCTTCTCAACAGGCATGATTTGCACTATCTTTCGCTCATATAGGAGCCCCTATGTTCGTTCAATATAGCGCAAATCCTGACACAATGATAATCTAAGATCTTATACATGCCCTAATGCACTTTCTAGGTTAAGGCAACCGACTCCCTTTAAACATCTTTTAGCATTATTATCTACCGATTTGTTTGCTAATATCGGCATTTATTTCTTACCTTTGTCGCGCATATCTCAGGAACTTGCAGTTTAAACACGCTTTTAATTATCACTTAATAATATATAGAATGAAGAAAGTATTTACTTCCATGATGGCGGCTGTCATGATAATGATGGCTCCCAGCGCTATGGCACAAGACGTGACCACAGTGTTCAACGAGAATTTTGACGCCTTCACCGAAGGCAGTGAGGAATCTCCCGCAACCACCGACATCTCAAGCGGTTACACCAACAAACTGAGTTCAACCCTCAGCGGCTGGAGCGGACGCTACGTCTACGAGGCAGGCGGCATGCTCAAGATTGGCGACGGCGGCAACCTGCAGACTGCACGCTACGACATGAAGGCTAACGGCGGCATCGTCAAGGTATCGATGCGCGTGCGTTCGCTCGACGATTTCGGCGCTATGTTCTCTATTGCCCTTAACTACAGCGACAAGGTGACCGATTTCGTTTATGACAACCAGTGGCACGAGGTGAGCTACATAGTGAGCGGCGCAAGCACCTACAGCACCACTTACATCAAGGTCAGCGCTTCGATGGCAGCAAGCGGCCTGCTCATCGACGACCTCAAGGTTGAGCAGAGCGCTGCCTTCTACCCTGCCCCCGAGGCTAAGCAGCCCATCCAGGCCGACGGCACATCGTTCACCGCTCGCTGGACAACCGTTAGCGGTTCAACCGGCTACTATCTTGATGTTTACTATAGAGACAATGAAGGCATACCCGTCTATGCTGTGGCTAACCACTTCATCCAGGGCTCAACCACCAGCACCTACAAGGTGACAGGCCTTGATCCCTGCCAAACCTACTTCTTCGTGGTTCGCGCTACTAACGGCACTGCGACCTCTGCCAACTCTAATGAAATCAAGGTCATAAAGGTAGTCACCCAGCTCGACGCACCCGTAGCTATTGACGCGACAGATGTTACTGAGGGAGGGTTCACCGCCAACTGGACCGAAGTAGAAGGCGCCGACGGCTATGAAATCTCTATTGCCAAGGTTGAGACCCTCAAGGAAGACCAGACCGTAGAAGTTGCCCATGAGGACTTCGCAGGTATCACCGAGGGCACAATCCAGCAGCCCGGCTATCCCTCACTGCAGGAATACCTCGACAAGCACACTAACGAGGCAGGTTGGTATGCCTATGGTCACCTCTACGCCAACGGCTACCTGGGTCTCGCACCCTTCTCGTCAAATCCCGCAACGCTCACCAGCCCCGCCAAGGACCTGAGCGCAAGCAACGGCCAGTTCATTGTCAAGGCCAAGATGGCAGCTACACAGTATGGCCAGATGATTGAGGGCGAGGTTGTGACCGTGAACCTCTACAATGGTCAGGAAATCGTTGAGACTAAAGAAGTAACCCTGGGCAAAGACTTCCAGGAGTACACCATCGAGTTCACCAAGGGTGCTGCCGAGTCGTATGTTGAGTTCAGCTATCCCAACACAACTAACCGCGTGTGGATTGACGAAGTGTCCATCTCTCAAGACAAGAAGGCTGGCGACAAGGTTGTGAGCCTCAAGGGTACATATAATGCAAGAAATTTCCCCTTCGCTTATGTTTATGCTTACCTTAACGAAGACACTTCTTACATCTACTGGGTTCGCGCTTATGTTGAGACCGTAATTGGCGGCGAGATTGGCAACCTCTACAGCGACGCGTCTAACGAGATTGAGGTTAAGTTCAACAGCTTCACTGGCGTTAACGACCTCAACGTCGAGAAGCAGGCCAAGGCTATCAAGTTCATCGAGAACGGCCAGATCGTTATCATGAAGGACGGTATCAAGTACAACACTGCCGGACAGATGATTCGTTAAGCGAAATAAATATTGCCGCGTGCTTGGCCTTTTCAGGACGAGATAACAGCAAAAACAAATAACGCCCCCGGTGCACAACAATCGGCATCGGGGGCGTTGCTTTTATTCACTTTTTCATATAGAATTACCAGTTCATGAGTTGTTTCAGGTAGAGCGATAGTTCGCGAGCCATCAGGGTGTGACGCTTGAGCGACGGGTGGCCGAGGGTGCCATATCCCAGCGTGCCGTCATCGGGGGCAAAGTCAAAACGGTAGACCTCGCCATCGCCTTCAGCCTTGAGGATGTCCACTGCCCTGTCG
>JAZQPG010000087.1:0-22160 GCA_045628365.1 Sodaliphilus sp.
GAGATGCTGGACCTGCCCGGCGGCGGATGCATCATCGACACTCCGGGCGTGAAGGGATTCGGCACCATCGACTTTAAAAAGGAGGAAGTGGGCCATTACTTCCCCGAGATCTTCAAGACGTCCGAAGGATGCCGATTTGGCAACTGCACCCACACCCACGAACCCGGATGCGCCGTGCTGGAGGCCGTGGAACAACACTACATCAGCGAGTCGCGTTACAACAGCTACCTGAGCATCATCACCGACGACCCCGACGACAAGTACCGCAAGGCGTTCTAAGAACAGTTCCCCTGCCCCATCCAGCTCCCTTGCGCGCAACGCGCGTTCGAGAACTTTTGCTGAAAACATCCACCTTTGCAGTACAATTGTGCTAAAATTGTGCTAAATTTTATCACATCTATGATTATTTTACAATCTACGCCCCCGATAAAACGAAGCCAACAAGAAAATCCTAGACCTTCTGCCTGAGAAGCGAGGAAAGAGCGTCCAGGCTTGCCGTGAGGCTCGCTATCGTCTCCTGTTGCGACTGCACTACCCACTCCGTGTCCTTGATGACAGGCGCGGCATTGTCGTTGAGCATTTCGCCCACCCCATAGATAAGCCATTCAATGTGGAACGGGCTGCCGAAAGCCGTATTCACCTTCTTTATAATCGAATCCGTAAGGAACCTTTCATTGCCGTTCAGCGCAGTAGAAAGGTTAGAACTGCTTATGCCAACCTTTTCACCAATAGCACGGAGTACTCCGTTATAAGGCAAATCAAATGCATACACCAGATAACGAACCAGTTTGTTGAATCTTTCTTTTTTGTTCATAAGTCAATAAAGGTTTAAGGTTAAATTGATTTTTTAATGTTGCAAAATTACAAATTAAATTACAATTCACCAAATAATTTTAAAGTTTTTTCTGTATTTTGTACATTTATTTGCTTGATATATTAAATATTAATATAATCTTATTAGATTTTTACTGCATATACATTTAAGATTTATATCATAGCAAGAAATATATCATATTTACACATTTATTATATACTTATTCTGATACAATATGTATTATACAATAAATCATATCTATTTGCACAAATTTTAAATGTAATAATTATGATCAAAAAAAATGATACAAAAAGGTATTGACGTGAAGAAAATTAAAATTGCTTTCAGCATAGGGATTCCTTTGCAACGCATCTCATTTAGCGCAGTACCCCTGCCCCATCTTGCTCCTTTGCGCGCAACGCGCGCACGCGAGAACTTTTCTTGCGTGTAACGCACGCGTGCGCAGTGCATGCGTCACAACGTGCACGCGCAAGAAAATCCGTTTCTATGCAACCGATTGCATAAGGCAAACCCACTTTTCAGGCATGCAATTATTGCACGTTTGATGACAATCTATTACTTTTGCAATGTTTTTAAATTTTAAATGTTATTATAACGATGAACGTAGAAACAATTGGTTTGTGGGCAGGTGCCGTTTGGAATGCCCTCAACGATGCTAAAGGCACACTCAACGTGAAAGGTCTCAAGAAGGCCACTAAGCTTAAGGAAAAAGAGGTTTACGCAGCTATCGGCTGGCTTGCTCGCGAGGGTAAAGTAAACGTAAACGAGACTGAAACTGAGGTTGAAGTTACTCTTCTCTGATTTTTTTAACTTGAAAAGAGTTCACTGAAAAATTTTAGAGACATCAATCGAGGGACTTGTACCGAGATGTGTACAAGTCCTTCTTTGTTTCCCCTAAGTTTTTCCGGCAATTGGCCGCATTTCATGGCCAACCGGCCCTTTTACACAGAAATCAAACAAGCACATTTATTTAACTAATAATTAAGATTATGAAGAAGATTCTATCAATGGCAGTCCTGGCCATTGCCGTGGCATTCAGCGCCAGCGCTCAGGACAAAGTCGCATCATGGAGCGGCGTGCGTTTTTCCTATGACAACATCAAGCTCGACGAGACAACCCTCAACGGTGCATCAGCAACCTACGTGAAGGCTTGGCAACTTAGCAAGAAAGCCCCCGTTTACCTGGAGGCCGGCCTTAACGTGGACTGGGGTATCAAGAGCACCGACATCGGCGGTTTTATCAACGCAGCAATGAGCGGCGAGAGCTCCACCGACGCAACCCTCAACCTCGTCAACCTGTCTATTCCCCTCAACCTGGGTTACTACATCCCCGTTGCCGGCAACAACCTCGGCATCGCACCCTATGCAGGTGTCGACGGCAAGGTATACGTGTATGGTAACCTCAACGGTATGGGCGAGAACTGGAACATCTTTGACAAGGACAAACTGGGCAAGACTTTCTCGGCTTCACGCTTCCAGGCCGGCTGGCACGTTGGCCTCAACCTGCACATCGCACGCAAGTATGTGGTAGGTGCAAGCTACGGCGCCGACTTCACCAAGTTCCAAAAGGAAACCGACACCAAGGTTAAGAAACTCCAGGTGAATGTAGGCTACAACTTCTAATTTTCCCCCTTCAAAAAAAACCGACGCCACAAGGACTCGGGAACAATCAAGGGTAAGTCCCCGTGCCACGCGACTCATCGCATGGTCCGGGGCTATCTTTTTTACCTTCATCACAACGTCCACGACATCAAGCGGTTATAAAATACCACACAAAACACCACAAGTTATTTTAAGTTCCTTAAAATAATTTTTTGTAACTTTGGGATTGAAGCGATTTTTCCCCATTGCACGTCAAAACCAAATCAAGATTATAACACTAAAAACTCTCTACAATATGAAACAACTACTAACATTTATCGCACTTGCCATGGTATTCCTAACGGGCCATGCACAAAGCAACGTCTATCCGGTGGATGACGTGAACTATGCCGTTAACAACACCAACCACACCGCCACTGTTGTTGGGTTGAGTGACGCGGGCAAAAAGAAGTCAGAAATGGGAAGACTGAAAATTGAAGGCGAGATCGTAATTGGAGACGCCAGGTATTATGTCACCAAAATCGCCGACCAGGCTTTTTATGGAATGACGACAAAGGTCGATTCGGTGGTCATCGGATACGGCATCGAGTCCATCGGCAGCAAAGCCTTTTTTGGTGCTTCTCGGGTTAAGACCATCAAAATCCCCAGCTCGGTCACCTCTATCGGGTCACAAGCCATCGTGCCAACCTCGTGTATAGTAAAATTTGCCGGCGACACTCCGCCCAAGTTTGAGGCAAATGCAATCGCCGAGTTAACGCCCGGCACCATTCGCATCGTGGTACCCAAGTATAATAGCGGCACCCTGGATGTCTACAAAAATGCACTTAAGACCAGTAATATCAATATCTTTAATGCGCCTGTTGCAGGCGTCACCTACGACTATGAATTCGGCGGTGAAGGTTATTGCTTCAGGTACCTGGGACGAGATGGCGATATTTACAGGGCATCGCTGTGCTACACAAGCCCCGATTTGAGACATCTTACTCCGTTAGACTACCTGACTCCTATCACCTACAAATACAAGATTGTGGAAATAGGTACCAACGCTTGTACTGACTCCAAGTATTTAAAAGAGGTTGATTTAACTAATCTATCAGCCTTTGAGACCATTAGGGAAAGGGCATTTGAAAATTGTCCAATTTTTACTGACGACTTGAAACTCGGCAACACCATTAAGACAATCGAAGATTTTGCGTTTCATAATATGCCAAACCTCATCCAGGTCAACATTCCCGCAAGTGTAACAAAGATTGGCGTCGGCGCATTTTATGGCCCTTATTTCAATCGATACATTGTTGACGACAACAACCGCTCGTTCAACGACCGTGACGGCATTCTGTATAGCTACGATTACACTACCTTACTCAGCTACCCCGCGGCAAGAAGCGGTGCCGACCTCTATGAGAACCAATTGATCACGTGGGCTCCTTTCCTGAAAAACATAGCGCCCTATGCCTTCTACCGCTGCAACAATCTGGAGAGCATCAGTTTCCCCTACGGCGTGAAGACAATACCGGCTAACTGCATACATTCCTGCATAAACCTCAAGTCATGCAAGATACCCTCTTCGGTAACCAGCTTCTCGTTCCCGATCTACAACTGCACCAGCTTCGAGACACTGTACCTCAACCTGAAGACGCCACCCTCATTTCCCTCGGGCATCAAAGGACTGACACCGCTCAAGAATCTGCTCGTGCCTCGGGAGAGCGTCTCGCTTTACAAGAACGCTACAGGCTGGAAGACTTACCAGTCATGCACAGGTGGCGCTTACGACATCAAGGTTTTTGACTTCGGCAATGAGCCCGGTTACTATACAGTCACCAGCTCGGCTAAGCAGACCGTTCACGGCGAGAAATACGACGGCCGTGCAATGCTCGTGGCCCATGCACCAAACGCCACTGCCGGACTGACTCTCACAATCCCCAAAGAAGCGAAAACAGTGCACAACACCTACAACTTTGCAGTCACCAATATTGGCCCGGAAGTCTTCGCCACCAACCAGACCAAAGGTTTCACCCTGGCTCTGGGCGAGAACATCGACAGCATCAGCGACCAGGCATTCAAGGATTGCAGCACCCTCGTGCAGTTCAATCTCAATGCTAATCTCAAGTATGTGGGCAAACAAGCCTTCAGCAATTGCGGCATTGCCAACAGCCTGATGTTCTACTATGGCATTGAGTACATAGGCGAGGAGGCGTTCAAGAGTAACTTCATACAGTCAATCTTCATCCCAGCAACCATAAAAACACTGGGCAAGACAGCATTTGACGGCCTCACCAAGCTTAAGTATCTGTCGATAAACAGCAAGGAACTGTACAAAGTTGAGCCCACGCTGCTTAACGTGCCCACAACATGCAAGTTCTATGTGCCCGTGGGCGTAGTGAACCAGTACAAGAACGCTACAGGCTGGAAGAAACTCAGGATAAGCGCCGGCGCATGCGACTTCACCTATAAAAATGCCGGCGTCCTCAACACACGCTACCACATGACAATCCTAAGCACCGATCCTGTTTACTTAGATGGTGTAGTGTATGACGGTACGATAAGCTATGTCTACAGCCCCGCCAACGATCCTGGTGTGCTCTCAACAACTGTATTTGACGGCGGACTGTATGCCGACTACAACCTGTACGGACAAAGCAAGAAATACCTCGTTACCGAGTATGGTGACAGCTGTCTCGCCGGCGCCACCGACATCGTGAGCCTGCCCATTGAGAAATCTAAGGGACTTAGCCGCATCGGTCGCGACGCCTTCAGGGGCACCAACATCACACACGTGACCCTGCCCAACCTCGGCGAGATAGACAGCGACGCTTTCAGCGATTGTCCCAATCTCGTTGAGGTGTTCATGCCCAAGTATGTCAACACCTACCGCCCGCAATATATATGGGGAAAACGCTGGTTTGGCAACAACAAACCCGGTTTCGCATGCTACATCAAGTGGGACCAGATGGCAACACCGATGTCTTATGTCGAGAAGTGGCAACCTCTGGAAGGCGACATATACTCTGGAAAATACCAAATCAACGGTTTCTTTATCGAGCAGTCGGCCGATAGCGTGGTGACATTCTCGGTTAACCAACAAGTTGACTGGGACGAAACCGGCATCACCGCTTACTACCTGAGGGCACAAGAGGATAACACCCTCGAGGCCATCAACATAAGATGCTCTCCCACAGGCATGGGAATGCTCATCAAGGACTTTAAATGCGACTCCATCTACAAGCTGCGCCGTGCTCCCGTGGCCGACATCAACTTAAGTGACCTCACCCCCAACATGGCACAAAGCACTAACATCGCAGGGGCTTATTACTGGGACTACAGCAGCCTGTCGTTCAAGCCTGCACCCACTAATTACATCCTGCCTCCCGGCAGAGCTTATTTAAAGCCTGAGATGGTACATGGCAATCCCGACGAAGTATTCACATCGCTCTATCCCAAGCCAGCACCTCTGTTTGAAACCGGCGATGTGAACGGTGACGGCAACGTCGACGTGAGCGACCTCAACATCATCATCGACATCATTCTGGGGCATGACATGGCCGACAATTATGACGGCCGTGCCGAGCTCAACGGCGATGGCACTGTTGACGTGAGCGACATTAACGCGATGCTTGACATTATCCTAAGCAAATAATAACTAAATAACAAATATTTTCAACATGAAGAAATTTTTATCATTCTTAGCGATGGCAGCAATGGCAACCGCTGCCTGGGCCGACGGAACAATCACCCTGCCCAACGGCCTTAGAATCTATGTCGACGACACGTTCAAGACAGGCTACATCCTGTCGTCAGACGTTTCGGGCGACCTCGTGATTCCCGCGACCGTTACCGACGGCGGCAAGGAGTACAAGGTCACCGACATCGACTATAACGCATTCCGCTACCAGACAACACTCACCTCGGTGAAGATTGAAGGCAGCAATATGCTTCACATCAATGGCGAGGCATTCAATGGTTGCTCAGCCCTCACAAGCGTGACTCTGCCCTCTTCGGTCGAAGAACTGGGTACACGAGCATTCATGGCCTGCACCAAGCTGCAGTCTATTTCGATCCCCAAGTCGATAAAGACCTTAGGTGAGAATGTATTCGCTGGCTGCACAAGCCTCGCGTCGGCTTCCCTGCCCGAAGGCATTACTGAACTCCCCATGGGACTCTTCTACAAGTGCTCGTCTCTCGCCCAGGTCAACGTTCCCTCGACCGTCAAGACCATCGGCAACTCGGTATTCTACCAGTGTGCAGCACTGCCCAGCCTCACACTGCCCGCAGGCGTAACACAAATTGGCAACAATGTATTCAACGGCTGTACTAACCTTGCAAGCGTCAATATCCCCAACGGTGTAACCACAATCGAGTACAACACCTTCACGGGCGCAGGTATTGTTAACATCACAATCCCTAACGGCGTGACATCTGTTGGCAGTGAAGCATTCAAGGGTTGTGCTAAGCTCACTGCTATCACTTTCCCCAACTCGGTAAAGACCATCGACATCAATGCACTGCAAAACTGCGTTGCACTGCAGTCGGTAACCCTCTCGAGCGGCATGACCGAGATTCCCGAGAGCCTGTGCTACGGCGACATCGCCCTCACCCAGGTTGTTATCCCCAGCGGCATCACTACCATCGGCCGCCAGGCGTTCTACAACTGCTCGGCTCTGGCATCTGTCGATATGCCCAACACCGTCACTAGCTTGGGCGAAATAGTGTTCCAGGGTTGTGCAGGCCTCGAATCGGCTAAGCTGTCTACCGGCCTCACCGCTATCCCCGCAAGCACATTCAGCGGCTGCAAGGCTCTCAAGAGCATCGTGATCCCCAATGGCGTTAAGACCATCGGCAAGCAGGCGTTCTACAACTGCGCCGCAATGCAGTCTCTTGACATGGCAAACTCAGTAACAACCCTGGACGTGCAGGTATTCCAGGGATGTGCAGCGCTCGAGACAGCTAAGCTGTCGACCGCACTCACCACTATCCCCGACAACACTTTCAACGGGTGCAAGGCTCTGAAGACCATCGAGATTCCCGCATCAGTAACTACTCTGTCTAAGCAGGCGTTCTACAATTGCTCGGCACTGGCAACTATCAAGTTCAACAAGGGTCTCGTGACCCTCGGCGAGAATGCTCTGCGCGGCACAGCACTCACCGAGCTTAACCTCCCCGAGGGCGTTACAACCGTGGGCAAGGCACTGCTCTACGGTGACAAGGTTCTCACTAAGGTGACTCTGCCCAGCACCGTTACAACCATCGACGCCCAGGCCTTCTATAACTGCACTGCCCTCGCCGAAGTACACAACCGCATGGCAGCGCCCCTCACCATCGTGTCTAACGTGTTCTACAAGGCTCAGACCGGAACGCTCTACGTCCCCAAGGGCACCCTCGCGGCCTACCAGGCAGCCGACGTGTGGAAGAGCTTCAAGAGCATCGTTGAGGAAGAAGGCGGCGATCCCCAGCCCGGCAAGAAGGGCGACGTGAACGGTGACGACGTGGTCGACATCCCCGACGCCAATATCATCATCGACATCGTCCTGGGCAAGGACACTGCAAGCAAGTATGCAGGCGCCGACGTCAATGGCGACACCACTGTCGACGTGAGCGACATCAACGCCGTACTCGACATCATCCTCGGCAAGTAACCGACAGAACAAAACCAGCCCCCTCTGGTCAATATACACAAGCTGCATTGGCTGCATCCCTCATCAACGAGGAACAGCCAATGCAGTTTCTTCATTTAACCCAGAAAGTGCATTAGGGCATGTATAAGATTTTAGATTATCATTGTGTCAGGATTTGCGCTATATTGAACAAACATAGGGGCTCCTATATGAGCGAATGATAGTGCAAAGCATGCCTATGAGAAGCAAGATATGGGCAATTGCTCCTAATTCACTTTCTGGATTTAAATAATACTAATAAACCGCCCATTTATTTCCATAGTGCGACAAAAAGCAGTAATTTTGCAGCATGATTTCGCCTGTACACATCGTGATGATAGTGCTCTCGGTCATGCTGATCATCGGCATTGGCATTGCTTCAGCACGCAAGAGCAAGGACTTTGCCTCGGCCAGGGGCCAAGCCGGAGCATGGATTGTAGCCGGAGCCATCATTGGCACGCTCGTTGGCGGCCAGGCCACTGTGGGCACTGCCGAGCTGGGATACAAATTCGGTTTCTCGGGCATCTGGTTCACCTGGGGCTCAGCGCTGGGATGTCTCCTGCTTTACTTCATGACTAAGCGGCTCAGGGCCACTGGATGCTCCACCCTGCTCGAGGTCATAGGCCGGCAATACGGCAAAAAGGCCGAGGTGGCGGGGTCGTTGTTGTCACTTTTTGGCATGTTCTTCAGCATCGTCGCCCAGCAGTTGGCATGTGCGGCGCTCATTCGCGCCATAGTGCCCTGTTCGCTGCTCACGGCTCTGCTCGTCGGCACAGCGGTGATGCTGGTATATGTGGTCGCCGGAGGCATGATGGGAGCAGGCAAGGGCGGTCTCGTGAAGTTGTTCCTGCTCTACGGCGCTTGCATGGTGTGTGGTGCCACGGTGCTTTATAACACCCATGGTTTGTCCGATTTTGACACATCACTGTTCAACCCCTTCAACCGCGGACTGTCAAGCGACCTCAACGCGATGATATCTATGGTGCTTGGAGTCGTAGCCACGCAGAGCTACGCCCAGGCCGTGTGGGCAGGGCGCAACGATGCCACAGCACGCCGAGGAGCCCTGCTCAGCGCCATCCTCATTCCTCCCATAGGCGTTGCCTGCACTCTGGTGGGCATGTACATGCATTCGGCCGGGAACATCAAAATTGCCAGCACAGCCTTCCCCACGTTTGCCCTCACGTGCCTCCCCCACTGGCTGGGCGGCATAGTCATGGGAACGCTGCTGGTGACAGTGATAGGCGGTTGCACGGGCATAGCGCTGGGCAGCAGCGTCATCGTTGTGCGCGACCTCTTCCAGCGTCCGTTGGAACACAGTGCCACCATGGTGCGCTTCACGCTCGTAGGCATCATGTCACTGGCGCTGGTCACCTCGCTCACGCTCACCGGCACACTCATCAACGACCTGGGCTTCCTAAGCCTTGGCTTGCGTGCCGCAAGCATCCTCATCCCCATGGGATGCGCCATGTTCCTGCCGGGTAAATACAAGAGCCGCAACATCATCGCCTCAATGTTATACTCAGTAGCCACCATGCTCATCGCCAAGGCAACCGGCCCCGAGTGGATGAGCCCCACCCTATGCGGCCTAGCAGCCGGCCTAATCGCCCTGATAAGAGATAAGAGATGAGAGATGAGAGCCTAGAGAACCTAGAGAGCTTAGAGAGCCTAGAGAGCCTAGAAAATAACCTAGAAATAGCTACAATTACACTCTTGCAAACCAGTCACAAGCCGTGTTAAAGTTAAAGTTATAGTATAACTACAACTTTAATAAATGGAAATGAGGGCAGTCTCATCAGCGAGAACACCCTCATTCCGTATTAAACATCTAAACTATTATGTCATTCATTTATCTGACCACCCCTCAGCAGGAACAGCTCTAATGTCTGCTTGAATGTCTTGAGTTGGTCGTCAGAGATAAGTTTAACGTGACTCATGTCGTCGGCGCCGTGCAACTTGAGCTGTGCCCAGTTGCAATGAGCCAACGCGTAAACAAGGTCCTTGTCGCCTACCTTAACCACGTCATCGCTTTGTTCCCATATCATGATACCATCGCCCTTACCGCGCTTGATGTTAACGGGATGGAACTTGTACTCAAAACCGTCAATGGTGAATACCATGTCGTTGTAGTTGAGGGGATCGTCAGCATAGTACTGGAGACGCAGGTGCAGGTCTTGGGCGTTGCCCTGAGCGTCCTCAGTAAAGTACAGATACAGTTCGTTGCTCGAATTGTTCACCGAAGCACTGCTGGGCATGAGGCATTTGTTGCCCAGGATGGTGTTTGATTTCATGAAGGGTAAAAGATTCTCCTGCAGCTCAGTGATTGTGTCATCTTTCCATTCCATACGTTTGGGCTCATAAACTTCAAAATTGTACTCCTTGATAGAGTAGTCCTTGTTGAGGATTTCTTCCAGGAATGACTTGTCTACAGTGGAGGTTTGTGCGACTGGGTGCTTAGTAACAATTGTTCCGCAAACGGGGCATTTGCCTTCACCCGAGAAGTGAGGCATGGCATTCTGTTGCAACAATGAACAGCTGCTCACCGTTGTGAGTGCTGCAAATGTAAACGCTGTGCCAATGATGCGAACTAAAATTTTTCTTGTCATAATCAGGGATATATCTATTTTCGGCACAAAGTTAGTAAATAAGTTTTAATTTACAAAATTAAATTAGTTATTTATTTTCATAAATTTATTTTTGTTCGTAAATATACCAAAAATACACCAAAAAACCTCCAGAAGTTTCCTTCCGGAGGCCTGTATCAGAGTCACTTTTAATGTCTCGTCCTCGTGGCGCAAGAAACGGGCCCGAGTGCCAGACGTGGTCACTGGAACGTGCCACCCATGGCACGATACAGCTCTAGCGTCGCATTGAACGCATCAAGCTGTTCCTGCGTGAGCATCTTGACGTGGTTCATCCCATCGGCGCCTTTAAGCTTGATGCGCGCCCAGTGGCAGTGGGCCAAGGCATACACCAGGTCTTTGTCGGTAACGGTGAGCACATCCTCGCTCTGCTCCCAGTACATGCGCGCCCCCAGTTTGCCGCGGGCAGGGGCCGCGGGCTTGAACTTGTAGTCAAAGCCATCGATAGTGAACTCTATGTCATTGTAATTCAGCGGGTCGTCGGCATAGTACTGAACGCGTAGTTTGAGGGCGTCGGCGGTGTTGCCGTCGGTATCGAAGCAAAACGCCACGGCGTTATTGTCGCGGGCTGTTGACATTCCCTTGGGCATTACCGTCTGCCTGCCGCCATTGCCGGTGATAGTCACTTGCCTTCTCAGGCCGTCGATATCGGTGCTCACGGGGTCATCCTTCCACGCAATAGGCTTGGCAACCTCTTCCTCAAAGTCTATCTCATACTTCACCAGCGAGTAGTCCTTGCTCAGTAGTTCGCGCATCAACGCCTTGTCGGGCGAAGCGTCTTGTCCGTTATTGACAACCGTGCCGTCGCCCCAGGGGTCGTCAACGGCAGGAGCGGGGGTCTCCTTGCCTTTGCCCTGTTTCTTTTGCTTCTTCTTTTCTTCTTCCTGCATTTTCTTGAGAGCCTTGTCGCGTTCGCGCTCGGGATGCAGACGGCGCACGGGCATGCGCACGCTCTCGTCATAGTCTTTCTCATCGGCCATGCTGACGGCAGGGCTGACCACCGACAGGGCCATGATGGCAGCAAGTGTATATCTGATTATCTTCTTCATTATTATATAAGGTGTTACAGCACAAAGTTACTCATTTCCCGCCACACAGACAAGCATTTTACATATTTTTAAGTTGTGCATCCCGATTAAGATAACTACCTTTGCACTGAGAAATTCAGTAATCACTTAACACCTTAATTTTACAATGATCAAAATAGGCAGTACCGGTACTGAGATTGGAACTAAAGCCCTGTTACTGGGTAGTGGAGAACTTGGCAAGGAGGTTGCGCTCGAGTTGCAGCGTCTGGGCGTTGAGGTAGTGGCATGCGACCGCTATGCAGGAGCTCCGGCAATGCAGGTGGCCCACCGCAGCCATGTGTTCAACATGCTTGACGGCGACGAGCTGCGCCGCGTCATCGAGCTTGAGCGACCCGACCACATCATCCCCGAGGTAGAGGCCATCGCCACTCCCGTGCTCGTAGAGCTGGAGAAGGAAGGCTACCACGTCACCCCCACCGCCAGCGCTGCGCTGCTCACCATGAACCGCGAGGGAATACGCCGCCTGGCAGCCGAGGACCTGGGCATCACCACCTCCAAGTACTGCTTTGCATCGACCGAGGAAGAGTTCCGCGCTGCCGTCGAGGCAGTGGGCATCCCCTGCGTCGTAAAGCCCATCATGAGTTCTTCGGGCCACGGCCAGAGCACCATCAAGAAGGCCGAGGACATCGACCGAGCATGGCACATCTCGCAAGAGGGCGGACGCGCCGGAGCCGGACGCGTCATCGTCGAGGCGTTTGTCGACTTTGACTACGAGATCACCCTGCTCACCGTGCGCAGCGTGGCCGGCACTTGCTTCTGCGAACCCGTGGGCCACATCCAGGAAGACGGTGACTACCGCTACTCATGGCAGCCCCAGGCAATGTCGCCCCTGGCACGCGCAAAGGCCGAGGACGTAGCCAAGAAAGTTACCGATGCCCTGGGCGGTTACGGCATCTTCGGCGTGGAGATGTTCATCAAGGGCGACGAAGTGATCTTCAGCGAGGTTTCTCCCCGCCCCCACGGCCCCCGCAAGGTGAGAATGATTTCACAGGACATGAGCGAGTTTGCCCTGCATGCACGCGCATTGATGGGCCTGCCCGTTCCCGCCATCAGGTTCTACGGCCCCAGTGCATCACGCGCCGTGGTTGTAGAGGGCGACACTAACCGCGTGGAGTTGTCGGGCATTGACAAAGTCCTCGAGGAAGAAGGCGTGCAGATGCGCATCTTCGGCAAACCCGAGGTCAAGGGTCACCGACGCATGGCAGTAATCCTCGCCACCGACGAGAGCGTAGGAGCCGCGCGCGCCAAAGCCGAGCGCGCCTACAACCGCCTAACCATCACCACCCTCCCCCGCAAGTAACCCCTCCCCTTGCACCACGGCTCCCATCAAGGTTACAGCAGGGCTGCCATCAAGGTATCAAGGTTACCACCTGGGCACCACAACAGCGTCCTTGTGCGAAGCGGCTACGTCGCTTCGGTCTCTACAAGCAACACCAGATGCCAGTCCTACAACCAGGACAACAAAAATGAAGCATCGTTGACCAGCTGGTCACCGATGCTTCATTTTTCTCCCTTATCGCAGATGGGATGCGAGCATTAACTTGCTATGTCTTAGAAGCCTACTTGGATTTGGGTGAGGATGCCGTTCTCGCCGGGACCACGGCCGCTCCACTTGTGGTGGTTGTAGTTGACCTGCACGCGGCAGAACTTATAGAACCAGTACTGCAGACCCACGGTGTAACGGTTCTGGATGCCGCGGAAGTTGTCAAGGTGGTCATAAGAAGCAATCAGGTCGAGCTTCTTCACCAGGAGGTTATTGAGCGAACCGGTGGCATAGCAGCCGCTGCTGTTGTAGTCGCCGTCTTTGCCCCACATGTACTCGGCACGCAGGTTGGCAGGAGCAGTCTTGAGCTGGAAACCGGCTGCAAAGCGGTTGCGGGTGAAATTGCCGTTGGCCTTGAAGCCTGTCACGCCGGGAGCAGCGTCACACACCAGCACGCCCTCTGCATTGGGATGAACGTCTACATTGCCCTTGCCCAGCACCATCGAGCCGCTCAGCATGAGACCCTTAACGGGGCGCACCGAGAGGCGTGCCACGAAGTCCTTCTGCGAGTTGTTGTCGTTGATGTTGCGGCCAGCACCATTCATCACCGCCAGGTCATAGGACACCTTCTTGTTGAACAGGTCGCCATAGACGGTGATACCCAGGTCGCGGCCTGCGCCAGCGGGCATCATCAGCGGGTTGCTACCCATGATCATGTCGGTGGTCACGAGCGAGGTTAGGGTGATGGTCTCGAGGATTGCGGGCGATATGGGGTTTTCGATCGAGAACGGTGTCTTGAACTCGCCCACCTTGATGTTCACGGCTTCGCAGGGCTTGTAGTTGACCCACAGCTCGTGGAGAGCCGACTTGCGGAAGTCATACATGAACAATGCCGATATCTTGTCGTTGAAACGTCCCTCGGCTATGAAAATGATCTTATCAACCGAGAACTGGTTGCTGGGGGTTGACTTGTCGTGATACTGCCATCCGCCCTGGGCATATCCGTTGAGCGACACGTGCTCGCGCACCTTGTCCACCCATCCGGGCATTGTCTTGGATTGCTGAGGAGCAACTTCGGCGCTTGCCTCGGCAACTGCTTCGGGAGCAAGCTCAGGAAGCATCTCGGGTGTGGTTTCGGGGGCAGGCTGTGCTGCCGCTACAAGTGCAAAAATCCCAAATAATCCTGTGTAAATTTTCTTCATCAGTCTAAAATTAATAACATTAATGTGTGTGCGGCATCGGCAATGACACCGCACACATTATTATATAGTTGTTATTTGCTTGCAAATAGGTCGTTCACGGTTTTCATCAGGGTTTCGCCCTCGAGGCCACGTGCCACGATCTTGCCCTGGGGATCAACGAGCATGATGTGAGGTATGCCTGATACGCCGTAGATGTCGGTGGGAACGCTCCAGTTCTTGCCGTTCTTCACGACGGGCCACTCAACGCCGAGTTCCTTGACTGCCTTGTCGGTGTCGGCGTCCTCGTCCCACACTGCGATGCCCACAAAGTTCATCTTGTCGCTATACTTGCCATAGAGTTCCTTGATGTTCTTGATTTCCTTGCGGCAGGGTCCGCACCAGCTTGCCCAGAAGTCCACGAGGCAATACTTGCCCTGGCCAGCGAATTGGCTCAGTTTCTCACCCTTGGCGTTGGCAAAGTCGGTGAATTGCTTGCCCACTCCGGTCACTTCCTTCTGCTTAGCATCGCTCAGGGCCTTCTTCACGCGTTTGAGGTCTTTCCATTCAGCAGGGACTTCCTTGAGCAGGTTTTCAATCTCGGCAACCTTGAAGTCGTTGCACATCAGGTAGTAGTTGAAAGCCCAGGGGCCAATGCCGTTGTCTTGGTTCTCTTTGTAAGCCTTCTCGAATACAGCAGCCTGCGCCTTCTCGTCTTCTATCTTGCCGAGCTCAGCATCCAGGGCGTTGAGTTTCTCGTTGAGGGCAGTACCCTTGGCTTCGCCGTCTTTCCACTTGATGCTGATATCGCCGGGCTCAACGATGAAACCCAGTTTGCCGTCAACAACCAGGCGGGCCATGAACGACTTCTCGGCCTGGCCTTCAAACACGACGCTCTTATTCTTTACCTCGGCATGTGCCAGCGTGTCACCGCTGTCATAGCTGGTGAGATAGGCGATCTTGCCGTCGCTATTGCCGTCGGGGAACACTACCGAAATCTTGTAATCCTTGTTGCCACAGGCTGTCAGTGCGAGAGCCGCAGCAGCAATCATAAAGTACTTTCTCATTTTACTATTGCTTTATAAATTAATGACTGGATGTGAGAGCGAGCGCTGATGCGGCCAAAGTTGGGATTGCTCCTGGTGGGGCTCACGCGGTTGCTCAGGAAGACGTAGAACATATCGTTGGCCGGGTCTACCCAGAAACAGGTTCCGGTAAAGCCGGTGTGGCCAAATGTCTCGGGCGTTGCCTCCTCGCAGGTGCTGGACATGTCGGGGTCACCAACCACGGGTTTGTCAAATCCCAGGCCACGGTGGCTATTGGGGCTCTTGGAGGTAGTGAACAGCTTCACGGTCTCTTCGCTGTAGAAGCGCTGGCCACCGTAGGTGCCGCCGTTAAGCCACATCTGTAGCAACTTGGCAAGGTCGTTACCGGTTGAGAACAGTCCGGCGTTGCCCTGAACGCCACCTGAGAAGGCTGCCAGCTCGTCGTGAACGTAGCCGTGGATGTGCTGGCGGCGCAGGTAGGTGTCGACCTCGGTGTAGGCAATCTGGTCAGCGGGGAATTTCTCCAGCGGGCGATACATCGTGTGGTAAGCACCCAGCGGACCGAAGATATTGTCATGGGCCTGCACGTTGAGGGGCTTATGGGTAATGTTCTCGATGGCGTTGGCCAGGAGGCTGAAGTTAAGACAGCTGTACACATATTTCTTGGGACCCACCTTGTCAGCATAGATGCGGTTCATGATTGAGTCATAGGTGCACTTGCCGCCCCATATTCCGTCGGCAATCTGGATATTGAACTGGTCGGTTTTGACAGTTGACAGGATGTCGGTGCGCAGCTTGGCGTCCTTGTGGCCGTAGGCGCCCTTCATGATGAGGATAGTATGGTCGGCGTCGGGGGTGCCGGTGATGAGTGCGCCCTTGTAGGTCTTGGGGTCAAACATCATCTGCCACATGCTCAGCGACGGCGCCATGCCGGTCTCGTGATACAGCAGGTCGCGGAAGGTGATGTTTTCCTTGTCGGGACGACGCAGGCCGGGGATATACTTGCTAGCCTTGTCATCGAGCTGGAAACCTCCGTTGTCATACACCTTCATCACCGAGCTCAGCGTGCCGGTTGCCTTTGACACCGATGCAAGGCCAAACAGGGTGTTGTCGGTGACCTCAATGCCGGTGTCGAAGGCTATCTCTCCATAGCTCTTCTTAGCCACGATCTTGCCATGACGGCCCACGATGACCTGGCAACCGGGGAATGCCTTCTCAGCCACACCCAGGGTTGCCACCGAGTCGATCTGGTGCAGCAGGTAATTGTCAAGGCCCACCTCGGCGGGGCATGTATAGCCCAGACGGGTAGCGTCGTAGTGAACTCCGGTACCGGCGGCATAGGTGGTGGCGCCGCACTTCACGGTGATGGGCAGATTGCCCTGAGCAGCGTTGCCGCCAAAGACGGTCTGCACGGCATAGTCCTCGGCTATCTCGCTGTTCTCGTAGGTTACCACGACAGCCTTCACCGCGGGATTCTCGATTGCTGTAGCATATTTCTCGATGTCGTAGGGCTGAGTCATCAGCACCAGCACGATGTTGTCACACGACGACAACAACGTCTGCACCTCCGCAGCCTTGTCGGCTTGGCGCGCATTGGTGCCCACACCCACTATGACGGTGTTGAACTTGCCGGCTTTCACCTTAGCGGCTACTTCCTGGGCCGACTCGGCAGTGAGGTCAAACGAGGTCACCTCGGCATAGTCGTCGGCACGGTCATGGAACATTGCCTCCAGGCCTTTCTTGTTGCCCACGGTGACCACAGCGATGCGGTTGTTCATCACGTCCTTGACGGGCAGGATGTCGCCGCTGTTCTTGATAACGGTGACTGAGCTAGACGCCAGGCGGTGTTTCACCACGTCGGCATTGCCGCCGTTGAGGTCCTCGCGCAGGCGGGTGGTGTCTACCCTCTGCGGGGTTGACAGTCCCAGGGCATACTTGTATCGCAGTATCTTCTTGCAGCGCTCGTCGATGTCCTTCTGCTTGATGCGGCCTGCCTTGATAGCCAGCTTGATGGCCTGCAGCTCGCCCTCGCTGTCGAGGGGCATCAGCAGCACGTCGTTGCCGGCAAGCAGCGCGTTGACACAGGGCGAACCAGCCATGGCGAGCGCTCCCTGCATGTTGAGGGCATCGGTGAAGATAAGGCCTTCAAACCCCATCTGCTTTTGAAGCAGGTCGGTCACACACTTGCGCGACATCGTCGAGGGCTTGCGCTCCTGCTCGATCGCAGGCACGTAGAGGTGGGCAGTCAACATGCCCGACAGACCGGCGTTGATATACTGGCGGAAGGGCTCGAACTCACATTTCTTGAGTTCCTCAATGCTCTTGTTGATGACAGGCAGGGTCTTGTGTGAGTCCTCAAACGAAGAGCCATGTCCGGGGAAGTGCTTGCCCACGGCCATCACGCCGCCGTCCTCAAGGCCGCGTGCATAGGCGATGCCCAGGCGAGACACCTGCTCGGGGTTCTCGCCAAAGGAGCGGGTACCTATCACGGGGTTCTCGGGGTTGTCGTTAACGTCGAGCACGGGGGCAAAACTAACGTGAATGCCCATGCGGCGCAGCTCGCGTGCCATCTCTAGGCCATAGTCATAGAGCAGTTTCTCGTCGCTGATGGCGCCCAGCACGAGGTTGCGCTGGAAGTTGGGCACGCCGGGCATGCGCATCGACAGACCCCACTCGGCATCGATGGTGACCATCAGGGGCACCTTGGCCATCGCCTGGGCAGTATTGGCTGTCTTGGCCAACTCGTCGAGGTCGCTGTCCATGTAGATGAGACCTCCCACCTGGCTATGTGCTACATAGCGCTCGAGGCGGGCACGCGACGAGTCGTCGCTGCACGAGGCCACGCACATCACAAAGAGCTGGGTGATGCGCTCGTCGGGAGTCATCTTGTTGAATGTGGTTTCCACCCATTGTTCCATCTTGGCTTGGTCGGCACGGGCCAGCAGCGAGGGCTGCTTAGCACAGGCGCTCAGCGCAATGACCGAAGTCAACAATGTAACTAGAAGATGTTTAACTTTCATGATTTTAAGCGTTTAAAAATTATGACTGCCCGGGCTTGTTGCCCGGACAGTCGTGTAGAGGTTAAATTATTTCTGAACCATGCGTTTCTCGTCCTTGGGGTCGATGACCTTGCCGGCAGCCTCCAGGTCTTTGCCATACTGGAGCACGTGGATGCCATACTTCACATCGTCAACCCACAGGCGCTTGGCTGTCTTGAACGACTCCATGTAGTCGCCGCCGTTGGCCAGGTAGTCGATGGTTGCCACGCGATAAGTCTTCTTGGGGTCTATCTTCTTGCCGTTAAGCTTTGATGATGTGAGTTCGCCCTTGTCGTTAAACGTTGCATAGAGTTCCTTGCTCACGGCATCGCCCTTGCGGCCTGCCATCACCTTGAGAGCGTCGATGAGGTCCTGACCGCTCATCTCCAGAACAACATAACGGTTGTCGAAGGGATACATCGAACTGAGGACACCCTCGCTGACCACGCCCTGAGGCATGTCGACACGGATGCCTCCCTTGTTCATGATGCAGCAGTCCACATTCTTCACACCCGAGATCTGGCGAACGATATCCAGCGAGACGTCACAAGTCCAGTTCTGCATGGCGGCACTGCTGTTCTTCCACGCGTTGGTACTGTGGCAAATGGGGTTGGTCATCAACGAGTCAACGCCGTTGCGATAGGGTCTGAGCCACTCTTCCATGGCAGTGTATTTACGGGCAGCATCGTCCCATGATGCGTCCACGGGGATCTGCTTGTAAACCACCTTGCCGGTCTCGAGGTCGAGTTCATAGGTCGACACGATCTTGCCCCACTTGCCGTTCTGGCCCACAGTGATGGGCTTGCCGTCGGCATTGAGCACTGTAGCCTCGGGCGAACCGGGCTTCACAGTTGTGTGCGAGTGACCGCCAATGACGAGGTCGATGTAGTGGCTAGCCTTTACCACATCCTGATCGTTAGGCTCGCCGGGGGCATCGCTCACGTAGCCAATGTGCGAGAGCATCACCACGTAGTCAACCTTCTGCACCTCCTTGAGGTACTTTGCGGTGGCGTCGGCAACATCTATCGAGGGCAGGTAACGCAGGCCCTTATAGTTCTTACCGCTGATCAAACCGTCGGGAGAAACATTGATACCCATCACGGCAACGCGCTTGTCGCCAAAGGTCTTGATCATGTAAGGCTTAACTATTCCGGCCATCTTGGTATTGCTGAAGTCATAGTTGGCGCTAAGCATCTGAGCCTTCACGTTCTTGTAGAAGTGGTAAGTGCTGTCGATGCCGTTGTCCATCTCGTGGTTACCCCATATCACGGCATCATAGCCCAGGCTGTCGATAGCGGCATACTCCACCGCACCGCCGTAAAGCGAGAAATACACATTACCCTGAACCGCGTCACCAGCGTGAAGCGTCATGGTGTACTTATTCTCGCTACGTACCTTGTCATAGATAGCACGGCGACGCATGACACCGCCCTGGCCATCACTCGCAGGGTCAATCTGACTATGAGTGTCGTTTACAGCAATAATAGTAACATGCTCGGCATTAGCCACCGGCACGAGAATGCCAACAGCCGCTGCTGCCATAATTAAGTTCTTGAATTTCATCATGTTTTAAGTTATGTTATCAGTTAATATTTTCGCAAATTATTTCAATTTACAAATATACAACTTTTTCTCCAACCCACCACAACAAATCCACAACAAAACAACCAGTGTTCCCAAAATAGAAATCGAAACCCTCTCCCCTACATCCACCGCCAGCAAGAAACCAGCAAGAAACCAACAAGCAGCCAGCAAGAAACCACAGGCGAGCCTAGAATGCCTAGAGCTTAGAGAGCTTAGAGAGCTTAGAGAGCCTAGAACGCCTAGAGAGCCTAGAGAGCCTAGAGAGCCTAGAACGCCTAGAGAGCTTAGAGAGCCCCCGTGCCCCGCGATTCTCCGCGGGGTTACCGTCCCCAAAAAAAGCGCCCCAACTAAAGGGCGCTTTTTATTCCTTGCCATGCACGAGCAATTGCTCCTGAATGACAACTATCAACTTAGTTCTCCTTAAAGATCATATCAAAGCCCGCGGCAATGGTGAGAATCGTCTGGCGCAGCACCTCGTTGGTGAGGTTAGGCGAAACAGTCACGTTGTACTTATCGGCAGTAGTAAATATCTCGCGGGCCAGTGATCCCATCTTCTTGTTTACGGTACCAATGTTGTTACCCACGGCATCATAGATGGTAAAGTCCCACGCAAAGATATCGCCCTTTATCTCGCCCAGCTTGTTGCCGTTGATATCCATGATCTCAAAACGAGGCTTGAGGCCCAGCTTTTGCTTTATCGTTGAGATGTGTACCCCACGGGCATCGTGCATCTTGAGCGTTGACATGAACACCGTCACTCCCTTGGTGAGCGTTGCTATCACATTGCCTTGTGCATTAGTCAGCTCCAACTTGAAAGGCATTGTCTTCTTAGACGACAGCAGCGACAAGGCTGCACTGGCCATCGAACGTCTCTCCTTGCACACGCCAATCTGCACACCTTGCGAGTCATAGATCTTATACTCGTTGCGCATCACAGTCACCTTCTCGTCAACAAACAATGAATTATTTAAAAAGAAACTATCCATATCTAATCAATTGATTCTACAAATTTTAAAAACAAAACTCCCACAGGCTAGGCTGCACCATGGGAGTATAGTATCTTCTCTATCCTGCTATCACTTAGTGATAAGGCCAGTGCCGGTCATGTCGGCGGGCTGCTCGAGACCCATGATCTGGAGAATCGAGGGAGCCACGTCGGCGAGGCGGCCGTCGGCAACCTTAGCGTCCTTGTTGGCAGTGACATAAACGAAGGGAACGGGGTTCAGCGAGTGAGCAGTGTTCACGCTGCCGTCCTCGTTGATGGCGTTGTCGGCATTACCGTGGTCAGCGATTATAATCACCTCATAGTCGGCAGCCTTGGCAGCCTCAACGGTCTCCTTAACACACTCGTCGATAGTAACGACTGCCTTCTCGATAGCCTCATAGATGCCAGTGTGGCCCACCATGTCACCGTTAGCGTAGTTCACAACGATGAAGTCATACTTGTTCTCGCCGATGGCAGCAACCAGCTTGTCCTTAACCTCGTAGGCGCTCATCTCGGGCTGCAGGTCATAAGTAGCAACCTTGGGAGAGTTAACCAGGATGCGGTCCTCGCCCTCGAAGGGAGTCTCGCGGCCACCGTTCAGGAAGAAAGTCACGTGTGCATACTTCTCAGTCTCAGCGATGTGGAGCTGCTTGAGGCCCTTGCTTGCCACGTACTCGGCGAGGGTGTTGCCCACGTTCTCCTTGGGGAAGAGGATGTGAACGCCGGTGAACGAAGCATCGTAGGGGGTCATGCAGTAGTACTGCAGGTCCTTGACGGTGTTCATGCCAGCCTCGGGCATATCCTGCTGTGTGAGAACAACGGTGAGTTCCTTAGCACGGTCGTTGCGGTAGTTGAAGAAGATAACCACGTCACCTTCCTTGATGGTGCCGTCAACGGTGCTGTTAACGATGGGCTTGATGAACTCATCGGTAACGCCCTCGGCATAAGACTCCTCGATAGCCTGAGTTATGTTGTCGCTCTGCTTGCCCTCGCCGCTGATGAGCTGGTCATAAGCAACCTTAACGCGCTCCC
>JAZQPG010000088.1:0-13824 GCA_045628365.1 Sodaliphilus sp.
GCACCCATGGACCTGGTCGTAGGATTCTTGTGCTCTGCTTGTTCTCTTTTTGGGGGGCTCTTGATGGTGGCGGATGGGGTGGAAAAGTGAAAAAATGTTGTTGGGTTGATGTTTTGTTGGGGTGTTTTTTGTTGGTCTCAGGGTTTTGATGTAATTTAGTGGATTAAATTGGATGTATTGTGAAATTTTTTTATATAATGAATAGATTATTTTGCTTAGTTCTGGGTTTTGTCCTCTCTGTGTCAGTGTTTTGCTCTAAAGCACAGGATGATGTGCCCCCTATGTTTGAGTATCCTGTGGCTCCTGATACTTGTGCTACTCTTGAGAGCCGTTGCAATTATGTTGTATCAAACTTTTGGGAAAAGTTTGATATCTCTCGGCCTATTAAGGACGAAAAGGGTCTGATGAAGTCTTTCCATGACTATATCTCTTTTTTCAAATATGCTCACTCTACTATTGTGAAGTCTTCAATTCGCAATTTCTTGTTTAAGGCTAGCTCTAATACCGCTAACCTGAAGAAAATCGGTATGGCTGCTGAGTATATGCTCTATGGCCCTTATGCTGAATATTGGAGTGATGAGGTATATGTTGAGTTTGCTTCTTTTCTTGCTGAGTCCACTAGGCTTAGTAAGGAGGAACGTAACCATTATAAGCGTCAGATTGATGTTATTCACAAGAACATGCTGGGCCAGGTTTTCCCTGATCTTGAGCTGGTGACTTCTAAGGGCAAGGTTAAGCTTAGCTCTATCGACAGTGAGGTTATTCTGCTTTTTGTTGTTGACAATTCTATCCCGAGTTCGACTGAACGTGTGCGACTGAGCACTGACTTGGCAGTGAACTCGCTTGTTGAGAAGAAGACGTTCACTGTGGTTCAGTTGTATATGGGCAAGGCTGACAATGCATGGTTGTCTTCTCAGCCTGAGAACTGGGTGAGTGGTTACTGCGAGCAGGCTGCTTCGCTGGTCGATGCGCGTTTCTTTCCCTCATGTTTCTTGATTGATAAGGAGCATAAACTGCTTGACAAGAACTTGACGGTTAATGAGATTAAGGAGGCTTTGAATTGATAAACTGCGGGTTGTATGGATTTCTTGAAACGACTTTTCCTTTATAGCACCGGATATACTTATAGCAATCTCTCTCGTTTGTTCCTGAGGTTGTTCACGGGTGTTATGTTCCTTCAGCTGTGTGTGCGCCAGATGCTTCACTTTGAGGATTTGGCTCCCACGTTTGATGGTTTCCTGGGTATGTCTCCCGAGGGATCGATGGTGGCGCTGCTGGTACTTGAGTTGCTGAGCAGCATGTTTATCATCCTGGGTTTTCTTACCCGTCTGGCGGTGATTGCCCCGGTGGTTATCATGACTGTTGCTGAGCATGCGCTGCTGGCTTCGAACGGAGCTGTCACTGACCATGTGTTTAATTTCCAGCCTGGATATCCGGTGATGTTCATTGGTATTTTCCTGTATATTCTTCTTGCCGGTCCTGGCAAGATTTCGCTCGATTATATCATTTCGGTGAACATGATTAACGACGTGAAGGAGGCAGATGTCCTTGACCAAGCATAGTAGAAGAAGGTGAAGATAGCAGTATTGATTTCGGGAGGCGTTGACAGTGCAGTGACTGTTCACCGCCTCATGGAGCAGGGTGAGGACCTGCATTTGTTCTACATACGCATAGGCATGGATACCGATGAGGGTGACTGTGCCGCTGAGGAGGATATCGAGATGTGCCAGCTCATTGCGCGCAAGTATGGTTTGCCGCTGGAGGTGGTGTCGCTCCATGAGGAGTACTGGGAGAATGTCATGGAATATGCCCTGCGCACGGTTAAAGAAGGCCGCACGCCCAATCCCGACATGATGTGCAACCGCATGATCAAGTTCGGCTACTTTGAGCAGCGCTGGGGTCATGAGTTTGACATGACCGCCACGGGTCACTATGCCACCACCGACGTTGTTGACGGTGTGAAGTACCTTGCCACGGCCGTTGATCCCGTTAAGGACCAGACCGATTTCCTTGCCCAGATCACCTACGATCAGTTGCAGCACCTGATGTTCCCCATCGGGTCGTTGCCCAAGGAGGAGGTGCGCCGCATTGCTGCCGAGGTGCGCATGCCTAATGCCTACCGCAAGGACAGCCAGGGCATCTGTTTCCTGGGTCAGATCAATTATAATGATTTCATACGCCGTCACCTAGGCGTGAAGAAGGGACCTATCATTGAGATTGAGACCGGCCGCAAGCTGGGCGAGCACAACGGGTTCTGGTTTCACACGATAGGTCAGCGCCGCGGCCTGGGCCTGAGTGGCGGTCCGTGGTATGTTGTGAGAAAGAACGTGCATGACAACGTGATATATGTGTCGGGAGGATATGACACTGCCCGCCAGTATGGCCGTGAGCTGCGCTTGGCCGAGATGCATTTCATCAGCGGCAACCCGTGGAAAGACGCTACAGGGCCAGTTGACATCATGTTCAAGAACAGGCACACGCCTGTGTTCATGAAGGGACACCTGAGTCAGCACGGGGATGAGTGGCTCATCGAGAGCGAGCAGGACGTGCAGGGCATTGCTCCCGGACAGTTCGCGGTGATTTATGATGCTCAGGGCCACCTGTGCTATGGCAGCGGTGTGATAACTAAGTAAAGACAAGGGGATGGACGAGCAACTGATCAAACTGCAAGTTGTTGGAGTGTCGCGCAATAACCTCCAGCTGGGGGCCTACGCGCTGCTGCTCGAGGAAGTTGACGGCACACGCCGCATGCCGGTTGTCATAGGCACAGCCGAGGCCCAGAGCATCGCTGTGCGCCTTGAGGGCATCATCCCTCCACGTCCTCTTACCCATGACCTGATGTCGAGCGTTTTCCATGCTTTTTCCATCGAGCTGGAGAAGGTTGTGATAACCTCGGTAAACACAGGGGTGTTCACAGCCGAGCTGACGCTCCACGGTGAGGGTGGCAAGAGCACTGTCCTCGACTCCCGCACCAGTGACGCCATCGCATTGGCACTGCGCACTGGAGCGCCAATCTTCACCACTAAGCAGGTGCTTGAGACCTCGGGCTATGACACTGCCGGTGAGAAAGGCGAAACTACCGGTGATGCCATCACGGCTACCCGGCTCGAGGACTTGCCAACAGAACGCCTCGAGGCACGCCTGCAGCATCATGTCGACAACGAGGAATACGAGCAGGCGGCGCGCATAAAGAAAATAATCGAGTCCCGCTCGGCCCGGTAAGTGAGAAACCGCTGGCAACGTTGCGCTGATATGAAAATAAATTACTACCTTTGTAGGTTGAAATATAAACTAATAAATACATAACATTAACATGAATAATTTAAAAGCAAGACTCATTGTGATGAACTTCCTGCAGTTTGCTGTGTGGGGAGCTTATCTCACATGTATGGGTAACTATCTTGGAAAGGCCGGCATGGGTGCCGAGATTTCGTGGTTCTATGCTATCCAGGGTATCGTATCAATTTTCATGCCCACAATCATGGGTATCGTAGCAGACAAGTTTATCCAGCCTCAGAAGCTGCTGGGATTGTGCCACATGGTAGCCGGCGCCGCTATGGTCGCGTTGTTCTACATGGGTGCTCAGTCAGCAACTCCCGATAAGGTTGCGTTTATCGCAATGTACACTGTAAGCGTTGCGTTCTACATGCCCACGTTGGCGCTTAGCAACACAGCCGCTTTCACCATCATGAAGGAGAACGGCCTGGACACCGTTAAGGACTTTCCTCCCATCCGCGTGTTTGGTACAGTAGGTTTCATCGCTACCATGTGGTTTGTCAACTGTGCAACCCTTGATGGCGGCAGTTTCTTCTTTACCCTCGACGGTAATGACTTCAAGTTCCAGCTCACCCACTACCAATTCCTGGTATCAGGTCTGCTGAGTCTTGTGCTGTTTGTATACTGCTTCACACTGCCTGCTTGCAAGATTGTCAAGAAAGAGTCGGGTTCGCTGGCCGAGGCTATGGGTCTCAACGCTTTCAAACTGTTCAAGACCAAGAAGATGGCGATGTTCTTCATCTTCTCTATGCTCCTGGGTATGTCGTTGCAGGTAACCAACGGTTATGCAACCCCGTTCCTTACCCACTTCAAGGGTGAGGCCGAGTTTGCCAACTCGTTTGCCGCTAACAATGCCACAATGCTCGTGTCCCTGTCACAGGTGAGCGAGGCCCTGTGCATCCTTCTCATCCCGTTCTTCCTGAAGCGCTACGGCATCAAGGTTGTGATGCTCATCGCGATGTTTGCATGGGTGTTCCGCTTCGGTTTCTTCGGTATGGGTGATCCCGCGATGCCCGGTGTGCTCCTGTTTGTTCTTTCTTGCATCGTTTACGGTGTGGCATTTGACTTCTTTAATGTGTCGGGTGCAATGTTCGTGGACAAAGAGTGTGACAACGACATCAAGGCATCGGCCCAGGGTCTGTTCATGCTCATGACCAACGGCCTTGGTGCAACAATCGGTACCCTTGCTGCCGGCAAGGTGATTGACGCCTTCTGCCAGTGGAATGACCAGGGCTTCCTCGTGGGCGAGTGGTCAACCGCATGGTACATCTTCGCTGCGTTCGCACTGGTAGTTGCAGTATCGTTCATGGTGCTGTTCAAGTACAAACACGACCCCAGCAAAATTTGATCATAACAACTGATAATAACTGATAACAACAAATCAACGATGCATTTGTTCTACTGCCCCGACATCGCAACATCGCTCACGCTGAGTGAGGAGGAATCGCGCCATTGTGTCAAGGTCCTGCGCCTTGCCGAGGGCGACGAGATTGACGTGGTTGACGGCTGTGGAACATGGCATCATGCACGCATCACTATGGCGCACCACAAACGGTGCGCCGTAGAGATCCTGCACAGCGAGGAGCGCCCGCCGCACTGGCCCAGCCGGCTGACGGTGGCTATCGCTCCCACAAAGAATATCGACCGCATAGAGTGGATGATGGAGAAGTGCACCGAGATGGGCATAGACCGCATCATCCCCCTGAAGTGCAACAACAGCGAGCGCAAGGAAGTTAAACCCGAGCGCCTGCGCAAAATCCTGGTGAGCGCCATGAAGCAGTCGTTAAAGGCCACGCTTCCTGCGCTCGACGACATGACCCCGGTGATGCAGGTCATCAACGCTCCCTTCGAGGGTAAGCGCTACATTGCCTACTGCGACATGTCGTTGCCCCGCGAGGAGCGCCTGGTGTTCTCGCGCGAATATGACCCCGGGAGCGATGCCCTCATCCTCATAGGCCCCGAGGGCGACTTCAGCCCCGAGGAAGTGGCAGCGGCCCTCAAGGCAGGCTTTATCCCGGTAACCCTGGGCGAGAGCCGCCTGCGCACCGAGACCGCAGCAGTGCAGGCAGTGGCCAGTTGCCACACAATCATGCAAATAAAATGAAATAACGTCAAATAGAAGATGATAAAAGAGTTGACCAATGCCGCCAGCGGCCAGTTTTTCCTTCTTGCGGGTCCTTGCGTTATCGAGGGCGAGGAGATGGCGATGGATATAGCCGAGACAGCGATGAACATCACGTCACGCCTGGGCATCCCTTACGTGTTCAAGGGCAGCTATCGCAAGGCTAACCGCTCGCGCATTGACAGCTTCACCGGTATAGGTGACGAGAAAGCGTTGAAGATACTGCGCAAGGTGCGCGAGACCTTTAACATCCCCGTGGTGACCGATATCCATAGCGTAGAGGAAGCCGCGATGGCCGCCGAGTATGTCGACGTGCTTCAGATTCCCGCTTTCCTGTGCCGCCAGACCGACCTTCTCGTTGCCGCAGCCCGCACCGGCCGTATGGTCAACATCAAGAAAGGACAGTTCTTGTCGCCCGAGGCGATGCAATTTGCGGTGCAGAAGGTGCGCGATGCCGGCAACGACGACGTAGCTGTGACCGAGCGTGGCACCACCTTCAGCTACCATGATCTTGTCGTCGACTTCAGGGGCATCAGCGCTATGCAGCAATATGCACCAGTGATAGTTGACATCACCCACTCGCTGCAGCAGCCCAACACCTCGAATGGTGTGACAGGAGGCCTGCCGCATCTCATCGAACCCATGGCTCGCGCGGCGGTTGCCGTGGGAGCCGACGGCCTGTTCCTGGAGACCCACCGCGATCCCAGCGTGGCCAAGAGCGACGGCGCCAACATGCTGCGTCTGGACCTTCTCGAAGGTCTTCTTACCCGCCTAGCATCGCTGAGGCAGGCGGTTAACCAACTTTGAAATAAATATAAAAGCCGTGCCACGGTTTAAACCTTGGCACCATGGTTTTATCAATATAGAATATTAATCAATACAAATAGAAATGAAAATCAGAAACATCTTTTTGACACTGGCAATTGCTGCTAGTTGCATGGTGGCTACCGCCCAGACCAGCGCCGACGATGCCCGTGTGCGCGACAAGATCACGCAGGCTGTCATGAAGGTCTACAATGACCAGCTCGAGAAAGAGCCCGGTGACTACAACACCCGTTTTGCACGTGCTAACCAGTTGTTCTATAACGGCGACTATGCCCAGGCACTGGCCGATGCCAATGAAGTGCTGAGCCAGCTGCCCGAGAAGGACAAGTCGCTCGAGTTTGACACCTACATGCTGAAGGCCCGCATCTATGATGCACAGGGAGCCTATGGCGATGAGGTGGAGGCACTGCGCATCGCCTCTGGGCTCAACCCCAAGTCGATGGGTTGCATCGACATGCTTGCCAAGGTGAGCCTCAAGGTCAACAATCTTGACGCTGCAGAGCGCAATTTCCAGACTATCCTGCGCGACACCCCCATGAACTATGACGCGATGTACGGCATGGCCCAGGTGGAGGTGAACCGTCACAACTACGAGAAGGCTGTTTCCTATGTAGACAAAGCCGTGAGCCTGTTCACTGCAGAGCCCCAGGTCTACATCAATCGTTCAGACATCCTCTACCAGATGCAGCAATATGAACCTGCTGCCCAGGATCTCATCTCGGCCCTGAGCGTGGGCAATGACAGCGGCACAGCCCTCAATGCGCTGGTGACAATGAGCGATTCGCAGTATGACGCTGTGATGAACGCTCTGGCTTCAAGCATTGACAAGGCACCGCGTGTGGGCATGTTCTACTATGTGCGTTCAAGCATCGCAATGCGCCACTACCACTATGGTCAGGCCCTGCGCGACCTCAAGCTCATCCTGTCAAACAACCTCTATGACTTCCATTCAATCTATGCCGACCAGGCACAGTGCCAGGTAGAGCTCATGCAGTTTGACGAGGCGCTGGCTAATATCAACAAGGCTATTGAGCTGAAGAACGATGAGGCTGAGTACTACATCATCAAGTCTCGCGCCGAGCTTAACCGCGGCCAGGGTAACAACTTCGCCCCTGCACTCGCCAGCCTTGACAAGGCCATCTCTCTTGATGGCAAAAACGTTGAGGCACTCTTTGCCAAGGCACGCGTGCTCATTGCACAGCGCAAGGACGCCGATGCAGTGAAGTGTGTGAACGCTATCATCGACGCTAACCCTGCCAACGGCGAGGCCCTCTTGCTGCGTGGTTGGATCAACAAGTATCGCCTGAAGAATGCAGTTGCCGCACAGAACGACTTCGAGGCAGTGTCTCGCTTGAGCGATGACATCAGCAACATGCGTGGCTTTGCACTGCACGAACTGGGTAAGGACATCGAGGCACGTGACTGGGCCAAGAAGGTAATCCAGGACGGCATTCTCGCCGGCGGATATTCTTACCTCGTGGCATCGGCTCTCTACAGCGACATCGGCGAGACCGATATGGGCGACAAGGGTGCAGCCATCGATGCCCTGCGCAGCGCGCTTGCCAACGGCTATGGCAGCCTCTATGAGGTAAAGGCCAACGAGGCTCCCTACGTGAACCTCAAGCTCGTGCGCCGCTATCCCGAGTTCAACGCCATCATGGAACAGAACGAGGATAACTTCAAAGAGCGCCGCTAAAAAAAGTAAGATTACTGATTAACTGAGATAAACACGGTCGTGGACTTTCACCTCTCTCAGAGGGATGGTCTGCGACTGTGTTTGTTACAAGATAGTCTTGTTGCAGTTGTTGCAGTTGTTGTAAAGTGGTTTGCTTACAAATTCATGAGATAGTTTTGGTTGTTTCGTGAAAATGGAGTAATTTTGTAAATTATTTCGGTATATGGACAAGAGAGGAATGAAACAGCTGTTGTGGATGCTGCTGGCAATGATAACATTGCTGGGCATAAACTCTTGTAGTTCAACCAAACATGTGCCCGAAGGTAAACTGTTGCTCGACAAGGTCAAGATTAATGTAGACAATAACGAGGTCGTTAAAAGCTCGGACCTTGTCAACTACCTGCGTCAGACCGAGAACCACAAGGTGCTGGGCGGCATGAAACTGCAGCTCGCCATCTACAACATCTCGGGCCGTGACTCTTCCAACTGGTTCAACCGCTGGATCCAACGCGTGGGAGCTCCACCGGTGATCTATGACTCCACGCTGACCGAGGCCAGTGCCTCTCAGCTGCATGTCGCGCTCAAGAACAAAGGCTACATGAAAAACGAGGTGAGCTATCGGGTTGACGCCGACAGCGCAAAGAAGAAAGCGCGCGTCAGCTATGACATCACCCTGGGCGAGCCTTATCGCATCTCGTCAATATCCTATAACATCGACAACGACTCGCTGCGTGCCATCGTGCTGAACGACACGGCCGACTACACCGTGAAGGTGGGTGGCATGTTTGACCGCAACCAGCTGGACCTGTGGCGCCAGCACATCACCGATAATCTGCGCAAGAAAGGCTATTTCGCCTTCAACAAGGAGTATATCACCTTCACTGCCGACACGGCGGCCGACTCCCACGAGGTGGGCCTCACGCTCAACACCATGATGCCCTATCGCAATGACCGCATGCCCTACTACAAGACCCACAAGCCGTTCTACGTGCGCAACGTGACATACGTCACCAGCTATGACCCCGTGGAGATGCAGAACGGCTACTTTGGCACCGACACCGTTTCTTACAACGGCATCACCATCATGAACAGTGAAGACAGCTACATCAAGAGCAAAGTGCTCGATGAGTGCAACTATATCGCCCCCGGACGTATCTACAATGCCGAAGACCTGGATCGAACCTACAAGGCCCTGAGCCGCCTTAATATCATCAAGTTCATAAACATCGACGTGCAGCCGGTGGGCGAATTTGACGACAAGGTGTGGCTCGATGCCTACGTGTTGCTGTCGCGCGACAAGTCACAGGCATTCTCGGTATCGGTCGAGGGTACTAACAGCGAGGGTGACTTGGGATTCGGCGTTGGTCTTGACTACCGTCACCGCAACCTGCTCAAGGGCAGTGAAGCGCTCAACGCCAAGTTCCGCATGAACTATGAGAGCCTTTCGGGCGACCTGAGTGGTCTCATCAATAACAACTACAGTGAGTATACCGGAGAGGTCGGAGTCACCTATCCCAAGTTCAAGTTCCCCTTCCTCAAGAACGACTTCAAGAAGAAGATACAGGCGTCGACCGAGTTGGCAACCAGCTTCAACTATCAGGAACGCCCCGAGTATACCCGCATCCTGGCAGGTGCGGCATGGCGTTACCTGTGGACCGAGCGCTCACAGCAGCGCCGCCACACGTTTAACCTCATTGACCTCAACTACGTGTACCTGCCCAAGAGCCGCAGCCACTTCCTGGACAGCATCACCAACCCCCTGTTGCGCTACTCCTATGAAGACCACTTCATCATGCGCATGGGTTATAATTTCTACCTAACCAACAAGCGCGACAACACGGTGTTCTCCAAACATTTCCAGAGCAACGTGTACACCCTGCGTGCCGCGGTAGAGACGGCGGGTAACTTGTTGTATGGAATCTCTAACATTGTTGGGCAGAAGCGTGAGGCCGATGACTCGTACAAGGTGTTCGGCATACGCTATGCCCAGTATGTCAAAGCCGAGGCCGACTATTCCATCACCCACAACTTTGACACGAGGTCGTCGCTGGCGTTCCATGTCGGGGCCGGCGTTGCGGTCCCATATGGCAACTCCACGGTGCTCCCGTTCGAGAAACGATTCTATGCCGGCGGTGCCAACGGAGTGCGAGGGTGGGGTGTTCGCACCCTGGGACCGGGTAGTTTCAATACCTCTAAATCCCAGAACCGATTCATCTACCAGTGCGGTGACATCAGGCTAGACCTCAATTTGGAGTACCGCGCCAAGCTGTTCTGGGTTATCGAGATGGGTGCGTTTATCGATGCCGGCAACATATGGACCATACGCGACTACGAGGACCAGCCGGGCGGCGTGTTCAAGTTCAACAAGTTCTATGAACAGATAGCCGTGGCCTATGGCTTGGGTCTGCGACTAGTCTTCACCTACTTCCTGGTGCGCGTCCACATGGGTATGAAGGCCCACAACCCGTCGTCGGGCGAGGACCACTGGCCACTGTTCAGTCCCAATTTCAAGCGCGACAGTGAGTTCCACTTCTCGGTGGGTTACCCGTTCTGAAACAAAAGAGAATTAAAGAAATCAACTTTAAATACAGAGATGAAGAAATTAGTGATATTTGACCTGGATGGCACGTTGCTCAACACGATAGAGGACCTGGGGACAGCGTGCAACCACGCACTGGAGAAAAACGGATTTGCTACCCACACGATGGCCAGCTATCCGTTCTTTGTGGGGAACGGGGTGAAACGCCTCGTGACTCGTGTCCTCCCGGAGGATCATCGCGACTCACACACGGTGGAGACTGTGCTTAAGGACTTCAAGGAATACTACGATGAGCACAACTGCGAGTTCACCAAGCCCTATGCCGGGATTCCCGAACTGCTCCAGGACCTGGCCGATGCCGGAGTGAAGGTTGCTGTAGCTTCTAACAAGTACCAGAGCGCAGCCATCCGCATTGTCAAGCACTATTTCCCCGACACTGAGTTTGTGGCCATAGAGGGCCAGGTCGAGGGACGCAACGTCAAGCCCGACCCTTCGGTGGCGTTCAGTGTGCTGGGCGAGGCCCGGGTGCCCAAGGCCGAGGTGCTCTATGTGGGCGACTCGGGAGTTGACATGGAGACCGCTCGCCGTGCCTGTGTCGACTCGGTTGGCGTTACTTGGGGTTTCCGCCCCGAGAAGGAGCTCGTGGAAAGCTTTGCCGGCAGCATTGTCAACAGCCCGCAAGAGATACTGCGCATGTGCGTGGACGAGTGATTTGATAAAGACTAAATGATACATACAAAAAACAAGCTATTGAACATTTATGGAATGGATTAAAGATTTATTTACTGGTAGCAGCGTGGCTCATGCCATCTTTATCTACTCGATAGTGATTGCGCTGGGCGTGATACTGGGTAAAATTAAATTCAAGGGAGTGTCGCTCGGCGCCACATTTGTGCTGTTTGTGGGTATCCTCATGGGACACCTGGGCATGGGTGTAGATGCTGGCACGCTCAAGTTTATTCAGGAGTTTGGACTGATATTGTTCATCTTCTCCATCGGTCTGCAGGTGGGTCCTGGTTTCTTCTCCTCGTTCAAGGAGGGCGGCATCGTGCTCAACGGACTGGCGATTGCCATCGTGGCACTCAACATTGTCGTGGCACTTGCAATTTACTTTGGCATAGGCGGCGTAGAGGCTAACGAACTGGTTGGTATCCTCTCGGGTGCGGTGACCAACACTCCCGGACTGGGTGCCGCACAGCAAACCGTTATCGAGACCGGCAATACCAATGCCGCGGCCCTCAACCAGAGCATGTCAATGGGATATGCCGCAGCCTATCCTCTGGGCGTTGTGGGCATCTTGCTGTCGATTATCGTGGTGAAGGTGATATTCAAGATCAATGCTGAGCAAGACTCTAAATCGATCGAAGACGATGCCAAGCAGAGCCAGCTGGCTCCCCACATCGTCACTTACCGCGTGAGCAACAAGTTTATCTATGGCAGCACCATCGAGCGCCTGCACAACATCATCGAGCGCAACTTCGTCATCTCGCGCATCAAGCGCGCCAATGGCGAGATAATCCTGCCCAAGGATGAGACCACCGTCGACAAGGACGACCTGCTGCTCGTTGTCACTTCGGTGCAGGACGAGGAAGTGTTTGATGCATTCGTGGGCCCTCAGGTTGAGATGGACTGGAAGACCGAAGAAGCACCCATGGTGTCGCGCCGCATCCTGGTCACTAAGCCCGAGTTCTCGGGCAAGAAACTGGGCCAGCTGCGCCTGCGCATGGGATATCACCTCAATGCCACCCGTGTCAACCGTGCCGGTGTGGACCTGCTTGCAAGTCCCAACCTCTCGCTCCAGGTGGGCGACCGCGTCACAGTGGTGGGTAAGCTCGAGGATATACACCGCCTTGCCGCCAAGATGGGTAACTCGATGCGCCGTCTCAACGAGCCCAACATGTTCACCATGTTCCTGGGTATCGTCCTGGGTATCCTTTTAGGCTCTGTTCCCATCATGTTCCCCGGCATGTCAGTACCCATGAAACTGGGTCTTGCCGGCGGACCGCTCATCGTGGCAATCCTGCTGGGACGCTACGGCTACAAGATGAAGTTGGTAACCTACACCAGCAGCAGCGCTAACTTGCTGCTTCGAGAACTAGGCATCTGCCTCTTCCTTGCCTCGGTGGGTATAGCCGCTGGTGGCAACTTTGCCGAAACGGTGTTCAATGCCACAGGTGCCAAGTGGGTGCTCTATGGTTTCATGATCACGTTTATCCCGCTGTTTATTGTTACCCTGATAGGTCGCGGCAAGTTCAAGCTCAACTACTGCACCCTCATGGGCCTCGTGGCAGGAGCCACCACCGATCCTCCCGCACTTGCCTATGCCAACAAGACCGCCGGCAACGACGCTCCCGCAGTGGCCTACTCAACCGTCTATCCCTTGACAATGTTCCTGCGTGTAATCAGCGCCCAGCTCCTCATCCTCGCCCTAACCTAAAGGTGGGATAGGACAATATAGCATATACAGCCGAGGCTGCCCCTCATCACACCAGAGGAGCAGCCTATAAGTTGTGATATAGTTCCTAATAGACAATATATAATATATACACCCTATAGTGATCAAGGATTATTTGACCAGGGAATGTTCTGGTGGGTGAGACGTATAGTTGCCATTTTGCTGAAGGGCGAAAAAGAGGCGAAAGAATTGATGTCATGAGCTATTGTGGCTTTTATTTGGTGATTCGTTATTCTGTTGCGGTTTTTGCCTTATACTGTCACTGGAGATGCTCGCATTATGAAAACCCAGGAAAATACATGGAAAAACGAGTAGATAATGAATAAAATAAATCACCTGGGAAAGCCAAATAAGCACAATCCCCTTTTAATGACATAGCTTGCTGTCCTACAAATCCGCTGATCCCTATTTTGCAATATGTTTTGGCTTTTTTTGGGATCAGCGGATTTTTACGGTTGGTGAGGCAGGGTTCAAAAATATAATGTAATCAGGATTACCATGATAATCCCGCTAGGGATGAGATGTTGTAGGCAGCCATGCAGCAAGGACCTTTAGGGCCATGCAAATGGCTGTAAAAATCATGACACCAATTACCCGTGCCTTTAGGTACGGGACTTTGTTTGCATAATGGCTGGTTTGATTCTTGCATTTTAGTACATGCCCCGTGTGGATGTTATGGGTCAGCGGATTTTTGAAACCCCCTTTCGGGGAGAGCGGAAGGGCTTCGCCCCTTTGTTCTAACCCCGCACGTTCTCCAGTCGCTTCGCTCCTTGCGCACGTACGGGGTTATTATCCAGCGCTTTTGCGCTGGGTATTGAGGGTGTCGCAAAATGCCTAAAGCAACGTTTTGCCCGATTACGGGCAGCATGTAGGGACGACACCCCTGTGTCGTCCGTAGCGACCGCAGGGCGCTGTAACACAACGGCTTGCCC
>JAZQPG010000089.1:0-3266 GCA_045628365.1 Sodaliphilus sp.
TGGATAGGATATTACTACTTGGCAGATATGAAAACATTTATCCAAAGAACGGAAGAATGGTATCATAGACGCATAAGATGTTATATCTGGAAAAGTTGGAAACGAGTCCGAACCCGCTTCAAGAACCTCATGAGATGTGGCATCAGCAGATGGTGGGCATGGCAATGGGCAAATACCCGCAAAGGATATTGGCGCATAGCGACAAGCCCTACTCTAACGAGAGCCATAACGAATGAGAGGCTTGAAAAGCAAGGCTACCCCTCGCTTATAGGCATCTATGCCAAATTGCATCGCAATTAGAGAACCGCCGTATGCCCAACGGGACGTACGGTGGTGTGAGAGGTCGGAAAACGAGAGGAGGAGGAGAACTACTTCGTTTTCCTCCTACTCGATTGTTGTCATGGCTCGTTACAGTCAGGATACAGTCTACTCGGCAGCAATATATAAAAAGAGGGGCTCACGGTTGTCGTGAACCCCATCTTTGTGAGTTATCTTGGGTGTGTATGATTACTCGCCCTTGATTGCTGCAACGCCGGGAAGTGTCTTGCCCTCGATAGCCTCGAGCATAGCACCGCCACCGGTTGAAACATAAGATACCTTGTCGGCAAGGCCGAACTTGTTGACAGCAGCAACAGAGTCGCCACCACCTACCAGTGAGTAAGCACCGTTGGCAGTTGCCTCAGCAACATACTTAGCGATCTCGCCTGTACCCACTGCGAAGTTGTCGAGCTCAAACACGCCCACGGGACCGTTCCACAGGATGGTCTTTGAGTCGAGGATGATTTTCTTCCAGTTCTCGAGTGACTTGGGACCTGCATCCATGCCTTCCCAACCCTCGGGGATGTTGAAGATGTCAACAACCTTGCGCTCAGTGTCGTTCTTGAACTCCTGTGCACATACAGTCTGAACTGAGAGGCTCAGGTTCACGCCTTTCTCCTTGGCAGCAGCCATCACGCTCAGTGCCTCGGGCATCAGGTCGTCCTCGTGGAGTGACAGACCGATGTTACCGCCCTGTGCCTTGATGAATGTGAAGCCCATGCCGCCACCGATGATCAGGTTGTCAACCTTGTCAAGGAGGTTCTTGATAACTGCGAGCTTAGAGCTAACCTTGCTACCGCCGATGATGGCTGTGAAGGGGTGCTGCGCGTTCTTGAGCACGTTGTCGATAGCAACAACTTCCTTCTCCATGAGGTAACCGAGCATCTTGTGGTCAGCGTCGAAGAAGTCAGCAATAACTGCTGTTGAAGCGTGACGACGGTGAGCAGTACCGAATGCGTCGTTTACATATACATCGGCATAGCTAGCGAGTGTCTTGGCAAACTCGGTCTGGCGTGCCTTCATTTCCTTCTTAGCGTCGGCATAAGCGGGATCTTCCTTGTCGATGCCCACGGGCTTGCCTTCCTCCTCGGGATAGAAACGGAGGTTCTCGAGCAGCAGCACTTCACCTGCCTTGAGCTCAGCAGCTGCCTCAGCAGCCTTACCGCAATCCTCAGCAAACTTAACGGGAGCGTCGAGAGCAGCAGCTACGGCGTCCTTGATCTGGCCAAGAGAGAGCTTGGGGTTAACTTTGCCCTTGGGCTTACCCATGTGTGACATAACGATGAGCGCACCACCGTCGGCAAGAATCTTCTTCAGGGTGGGGACTGCACCGCGGATGCGGGTGTCGTCAGTGATTTTACCTTCTTCGTTCAGGGGCACGTTGAAGTCAACGCGTACAATCGCCTTAACACCAGCGAAATTGAAATCATTAATGTTAGCCATTCTGTTTAATAGTTTATTTTGTATAAAATATTGTCTTTGTAAAGCAGTGTGAACTGTTTTGCCTTGCAAAATTAGTGATATTTATTTAATTAAGGAATTAATTCAAGAAAAAAATCCATAATTAACTAAAATCTGTGCCATTTGCTCGTTGAGCGCAGCCGCTTTTTGCTGTGCCACTTGGGCAAAGTCATCTCCGTTAGAGGCATGGATGATGCCGCGTGACGAGTTGACAATGAGGCCGCATTGCTTGTTCATGCCATATTTGCACACCTCCTCTAGCGAGCCGCCCTGGGCTCCAACGCCGGGAACGAGCAGGAAGTTGTCGGGGACTACCTGGCGCACCTCCTCGAAGAGTTGGCCCTGGGTAGCGCCCACCACAAACATCATGTTGCCCTCGTTGCCCCATGAGCTCACTTTCTTGAGCACGTTTTTGAATAGGGGAGTGCCCTGCTGGTCAAGGGTGAGTTGGAAGTCGTGCGAGCCCTTGTTGCTGGTGAGGCCCAGCACAATCACCCACTTGCCGTCATAGCCCAGGAACGGTGTGACGCTGTCCTCGCCCATGTAGGGAGCCACGGTGATGGCGTCCACGTTGAGCGTTTCAAAGAAGCTGCGGGCATACATGCGGCTGGTGTTGCCTATGTCGCCGCGCTTGGCATCGGCAATGATCATCACGTCGGGGTAGTTCTCCTTGATGTACTTCACCGTGTCCTCAAACGCCTGGTAGCCTTTCACGCCCTGCACCTCGTAGAAGGCTAGGTTGGGCTTGAAGGCGATGGCATGCTGTGCCGTGGCGTCGATGATGGCTTTGTTAAACTTGAACAGGTCGCCCTCTAGCGATGCGGGCATCTTGTCCACGTCGGGGTCCAGTCCCACGCACAGGAATGAGCGCTTGCGCAGGATGTTAGCAAATAGTTCTTCGCGAGTCATTTGTATATTTTTGTATTTGGTTATAGGATTTTCAAGTGTAGGGGAGGTCAGAGCTCGGCTTCCTTGAGCTTCTCGGCATTCTCGGCCACCGTGAGCTGGTCGATGCAGTCCTGGATGTCACCGTCCATGAAGGCGGGCAGGTTGTAGATGGTGTAGCCGATGCGGTGGTCGGTGATGCGTCCCTGCGGGTAGTTGTAGGTGCGTATCTTGGCCGAGCGGTCACCAGTCGACACGAGCGTCTTGCGGCGCGATGCGATGTCGTCGACATATTTCTTGTGCTCATTGTCATAGATGAAGGTGCGCAGTCGAGCCAGTGCTCGCTCCTTGTTCTTGGGCTGGTCGCGGGTCTCGGTACACTCGATGAGGATCTCCTGTTCCTCGCCGGTGTTGGGGTTGGTCCACATGTAGCGCAGGCGCACACCCGAGTTCACCTTGTTCACGTTCTGGCCACCGGCACCGCTGCTGCGGAAGGTGTCCCACTTGATCTCGCCCTCATTGATATGAACTTCAAACTCATCGGCCTCAGGCAGGACAGCCACAGTTGCTGCTGACGTATGGACACGGCCTTGCGTCTCTGT
>JAZQPG010000090.1:0-7408 GCA_045628365.1 Sodaliphilus sp.
CGCTTACCCAGTACTGCTATGCGTCAATGTTTAGCGGTTGCTCTAATCTCTCTCAGGCTCCCGCTATGCCAGCAACAACGCTCGCCGAGTACTGCTATTATCAAATGTTCAGAGATTGTTCTAATCTCACCCAGGCACCAGCTCTGCCCGCAACCACGCTCACCGAGAGCTGCTATAGCGGAATGTTTATGAATTGTACTTCACTGAGCGAGGTTCCTGCACTGCCCGCAACCACGCTTGCTTATAACTGCTATAACGGAATGTTTATGAATTGTACTTCACTGAGCGAGGCTCCCGCTCTGCCCGCAACCACGCTTGTCTATGGTTGTTACACTAGCATGTTCTATGACTGCGCGAGTCTCAATCGCATAGAAGTAGCATTCACCGACTGGAGTAATTCCTATACTTACAACTGGCTCGCAAATGTAGCAAGCGAGGGAGAGTTCGTGTGTCCCAAAAAACTGCAACCCGAATTTGGCTCTAGCTACATCCCCGAGGGATGGACAGTGAAGCACAATGATGAACCCGAGTTTGCCACGGGCGACGTGAACGGCGACGGCACAGTGGATGTGATTGACCTCAATATCGTGGTAAGCATCATAATTGGCAATTTAAATGCAAGCGACTTTGGAAACCGTGCCGACCTTAACAACGATGCGGTAATAGATGTGATTGACGCCAACATTGTACTGGGCATCATCCTCAACGAATAACCCAATTGCCCCCAATACACAACATCCCCATATTTATCCCAAGCCGTGCCAGCACCCGCAAGCACGGCTTGTTTTTTAGGATCAGCGGATTTCCTTCTAAGTTTGGAGGAGCGCCATGACCATGGGTGTCGCAAAATGACAACCACTCATCAATGGTATTCTCTCGCGCAGAACTCGCGGAATTATTTCATGCTGCCCGTGACCTGGCAAAACGTTGCTTTAGTCACCCGTAGTAGGCAGCATACCACCGGGCAAAGGCCCGCAGGCCGTCCCTGAGCGGAGTCGAAGGACGATAGCCGAAGTCACGCTCCAACGGGGTGGTGTCGGCACAGGTAACGGGCATTTACCTTCTAGTTTTACATTATACTGTACCATTTACTGTGTTCATTAATGTTCTACAATACATGACTGATCCTTGAGATGACTGTGGCGTTTATCCTCGGGGGGCAACTGCATGTAGTCGCCATAGATACCCGTTAGATACCCGTGCCAGCCCGACGGTACCGGCAGCTCGCGGGTGCCGAACAGCATCTTGTCGAGCTTGAGGAAACCCGACGATGGCTGCACCTCGCCCTTGCCATAGCGGCCCCACACCACGCATGCGCAATACCGGGTGTTGTTCAGGTCATAGTATGTGTGGCTGTCATACCAATCCATCAGGTACTTTTCGCGCTTGCTGCGGCACAACCTCAAGGGCAAAACCGTGAAAACCTCACGGGGCATCGTGAACAGGAAGTAATAGACCTTTGACTTCCAGTAGTCATACACCTTGTTGAACGGGCCGCCCAGCGCCGACACCTTGTTGATTTCCTCACGGTTCCGGAGAAAATATTCCTGGGCCCCGGCAAGGTCATCGCCACAGCCGTCATACACAAAGATGTCGATGTGTATCCTGTGGGTCTCCCACGTCGAGGTCCACGTGTCGGTCTTAGCCAGCTTGGCAAACGGGAGCCAGTAGTCCTTGGTGTGCTTGTAGTCATGCAGTTCATACCCGTCCACTCCATCGGCATGGAAAGCCTCCAGGAAGCGCTCGTAGTTCTCGCGGGTCATGGCGATGTCCACGTCGTCGTCCCAGGGGATGATGCCCTGGTGACGCACCGCGCCCAGCAGGCTGCCGCCCACCAGGAAGTAAGGTATGTCGTGAGCCTTGCAGTAGTCGTCCACCATGTAGACGATCTCATACAGGACCTGCTGGTGCTGTTCCAGCGACAGGGGGATGAGTTTGTCAGCCATGATTCTTCAAGATTTTGTAATGGTTAAACACATCGGAGCATATATCCTCAAGGTTATGGCCGGGATGCCACCCCAGCGACTGCAGCCTGGCAGTGGATAACGGCAGGAAGGAAGGCGGGGCATAGGGGGTGTCCTCCCTCAGCTCTACCCTCACTTCGATATCGGGATTCAAGTGCTCTTTGACAAAGGTTGCCAGGTCACGGGCACTGATATATGTCGACTCGTTGGCTACGTTATAGGCCTCGCCTTTCACCCCACGGTCGAGCAACAGCATTATCGCCGACACGGCGTCGGCAACGTGGCAATAGGGACGGGCACTCTCGCCCGTGGTGTGCAGCACGATGTCCTCGCCCAGGAATGCCGAGCGGCAGAAGGCGTTGATGACACGGTTGTCGCAGAACGTCACGCCGGGGCCTGTGGTCTGGGTGAGACGGGCCGTGCACACCGGCACGCCATGCTGGCGGGCATAGAGGCAGCACAGGTGCTCAGCGGCACGCTTTGCCACGGGGTAACTGCTGCGTGCCAACGCCAGGTCTACATACCCGAGCATCTCTTCGGTTACCGGTTTGCAATCCCCGTTTATCGTGCCATAAACCTCGAGCGACGACAAGAACACAAACCCCTTGACCCGGTGGCGCACCGCGTAGTCAAGCAGGTGCTGCGTGGGATGGACGATGGCGTTGTAGGTCTCGATGGGGTGCTCGGTGAACTCGCGGTTGGAGGTGGGTGCAGCGCAGTGCACGATGTAGTCCACGTCGCCGGCCCACTCATAGTCGGTAGTCAGCAGGTCACACTCGCGCAATGATGCGTTTCCCGCAACCTCGCCGAGCATTGCCTGCGCCTTAGCCAAGTTGCGCACGGGCAACACCATGCCGGCACCGGGGAACCTATCAGCCACGTGCCGCACCACGGCCGAGCCTATCAGCCCCGTGGCACCTGTTATGAGAAACTTACTGCTGTTCATCGTTATTCTTTAATTATTAACATCAGTCGTTGCTGACGGTGAAAACCTGCTGCATCTCGTTGAAGTTGAGCAACGCGCGAAACAGCATAATATCACTGGGAAATGTGATTTTGATATTGGTGGTGGGACCACTCACCTTGTGGGACGAGACACCATAGTCACAAAGCATCGAGAAGCAGTCGCGGTATTTGGTCTTGCCGTCGGCGATGGCACGCTCGTGCAGCCTCAGGATATCGTTGAGGCGGAAGCATTGCGGAGCACGCACGATGTGCATGCGGTTGCGGTCGAGCAAGCGGTGATGTCCGTTTTCCTCAAGGATGAAAGTTTCGGTGGGCATTGCCACGGTAATGGCATTGCCATGTGTGGCAGTAGCGTTGATACAGTCGGTGATGAGCTGGAGCGTTACCATAGGACGCACAGCATCATGAACAAGCACCGTGGGATTGTCGCAGCCCACCTCGCGTGCATAGTCCTGGGCCGCAAGCAGTCCGTTGTAGATGGATTGCTGCCCCTCATCGCCACCGGCAACCACACGCACCACCTTGTTCACGTAGTTTCGTTTCAAGTTAATCCGGACATGTTCAATCCATTCCTTGAGACACACCAGCACAATGGCATCAATGTGCGGGTGCAATTCAAACGTCTCGATTGTATAAGCGATAATGGGCTTGCCGTTAACGTCAATAAATTGCTTGGGAATTTTGTTACCCATGCGTGTACCTTTACCTCCTGCAGTTATAATGGCGATATTCATAGTTTTTGGGTTTACAGAATTAAGTAAGGTCTAAAATGTTGTTATGTATAAAGTTGATTATTATATTTGAAATCACAACCGAGGCATTGCCGGGCTCGTACAGGCCCATGCGCTCCTTGAACTCACGCCAGCGCTCAAGGTAAGCCTCATGGTCATAGTTCTTTATATTCTCCATCAAGTCTTCGTTATTGCGCGCATAGGGGAATGGCAGTTCCCCCATCTCATAGTATACACCGCGATCAGCCTTATAGGCATCAAAATCGGTGGCATAGGTAAAGCACGGAATATCGAGCAACGCCGCGTCAAAGATGCACGACGAGTAGTCCGACACGACCACGTCGCACCCCCCGAGCAGCTCCTGCATGTCGGGGAACGACGTCGCATCGATCACATGAGAGGGCAAACTGATATTCATTTCTTTGATCGCGGTTGCAAAGAGCGGATGCCATCTCACCACCACCTTCCACTCGCCGCCAAACTTCTCTTCAAGTTTGGCTTTGAGGCAGTCAAAGTCTATGTCATAAACCGACATGTCGACCTCATCATAGAAGTAGTCGCGGAACGTAGGGGCATAGAGCACTATTTTTGCGTCATCCCTTAAGCCAAGGCACCTGCGCACATTCTCCCTAGACAACCGCTGGTCGCACAACAGCTGATCGTTTTTGGGGTATCCGCATTTGAATATCGTGCCCTTGAAGCCGAATGCACGGCGATATATCCCCGACAGATGGTCGGACTGCGAAATGAACAAGTCGGCTATTTCAGAGGTGTGCCTCACCTCTTCCATTAACTCCTTTTTCTCCCTGAACGCGGGCACGTCGGCCTCCAGTTTCTTGATGCCCAAGCCTCCGTGCCAGGTCTCAATGAACAATTGCCCTTTGCGTTTTTTCATCCACAAGGGGAAACGGTGGGTGTCAACAATAACCTTTGCGGTCCTTGTGTGATATATTTTGCCCACGAGTTTAGAGACGCCGTGAATCCATGCCGGTAACGGGTATTCATATTTGCCATCCTTCAACCAATAGCACCTGACCGATGGACACTTCTCATGAAGTTCCTCGAGGATGTATTGCGGGTTGTCGCCATATTTTTTTCCTTTGAAAGTGCTTGCAACGACCTTGTTTTGCAACGGAAAAACAGAAAACACGCAGTTGCACAAGAACACGACAAGCCTATGTAGCCTAACACACAAATACACTTTCATCCTTCTACGTTTTCTTGTGTTGATACCATACCGAACGCTCCCTCGCTGCTGAGCAATAGAGGCAAGCCATGAATTTCATCGGAGTGCTGCATGTGCACGATAGCGCGGTCATTGGTCTCGCCTATCTTCAGGTAAGGGTCTTCCTTGCGCAGCACATTCATGGCCCACCAGCGCGACAGGTCGGCCGAGAGGGTTCCCCGTCCCACTTGCCCCAGCCTGTATTGCTTGCTGATGCTGTCAAATTCTATTGCACTTGCCATGTTTTGAAGGAACTTTTTACACAGTGTCCATGAATGACCTCTGCACCCGGTTGAAGATGACAATTCCTATCGCTAAGAGCACAATCATGAACACCACACTGTAGCACAGCCATCCCCAGCCCACAAATTCACCTGCTCCCAGGAAACCATACTTGAACGCCTCGATGATCGAGGTGACGGGGTTAAGGCTCATTATTGTTGCAAGGTCCATGCCCATCAGCGTCTTGCCACGCACCTGTGACAGCGGATAGACAATGGGAGTGGCATACATCCACAGCTGCACGATGAACGTGAACAATATCTGGAGATCGCGGTACTTTGTCGTCAGCGAACTGATGATGATGCCAAATCCCAGTGCAAGACCTGCAAGCACCACTACAAGTAACGGCAACAGCAACGCATAGGCATTAACCGTGCCACATCCCGTACCAATAAAGAAATAAACGGCATACACCACCAGGAACAGCCCGAACTGGATGCCCAGTCTCACCAAGTTGCTCACAACACAGCTGATGGGAGTTACCAGTCGCGGAAAATACACCTTGCCAAACATGCTGGCATTCCTGACAAACGTGTTGGAAGTGTTGTTGAGACAATCGGCAAAGTACTGCCACAGGCACACACCCGCCAAGTAGAACAGGGGCTGAGCAACGCCATCGGTAGGAATGCCGGCAATGCCGCCAAACACCACCATGTACATCAACACCGTGATGGCCGGTTGCAGCACATACCACATGGGACCCAATACCGTCTGCTTATACTGAGTGATTATATCGCGTTTAACAAACAGCGCAATTAAATCACGATACCGCAATATCTCCTTGAAATTAACATCAAAGATACTATTTTTAGGACTAATAACTTCAGTCCACTCGCCTTCTTTTACCATTAGTTAAGCTTCATCATTTTAAGAAACTGTTTGAATTCTGCTGGCAATGTTTGTTGACCAACGAAACCTATTGAATAAAATTCAAACAGCTTCGTATGATTCCCACAACTAGTGTAGAGAACCATATATACATTCAACAGTGTCCTGTAAAACCAAAGAAAACAACTTCTTACTTTTGTCCCTGACCCAGCTCCCAGTCACGTTACAGTGCCGTATCTAACAGTAATTAAATAAATTAGAGCTTTATCAGTATTTTTTACCTGACACTAACAATACATAATATGCAAATTTACAAAAAAACAAATAAACAACAAAATTAAAATAGGCAAAGGTAAGTTCAATAAATAAAGCCAAAGCGATTTTTCTTCTATTTTCTTGCTTATTAGAGTGGCATTTTATACCTTTGCACCGAAATTACTGGAGTGGTGCTCGAGTGGCTGAAGAGGCACGCCTGGAAAGCGTGTATACGCCAAAAGCGTATCCCGAGTTCGAATCTCGGTCACTCCGCAATGCAAACCTTACAACTGTCTGTAAAACAGCGTTGTAAGGTTTTTTGTGTCAAAAAAATTGCACCAATAATGCAAGAATACGACAAAAGCGACAATAACTTTCTTAGGTTTTTCTGCTTCTCAAAATAAAGGCGAACACACTTTTTACGCGCCAAATCATACATCATATTTCTCACACCACCCTTCACCATGGAATTTTTTTTTACAAGACAGCAAATAATATTGAAAAAAGTGTATTCTGCAAATTATGCAAAATACACTTTCTTTAAGAATTATTGTTCCTAAAATAATGATAGAGAAGTTTTTACTTTCTTAATATTTTTTTGCCGTTCTGGATGACGATTCCCTTGTAGTCCTCGTTTACACGAACACCTAACAGGTTGTAGGCGTCATGTGTTTTGCTTTCAGAGTTCTGCAAAGAAGAAATGCCTGTAAAGCCTTCGCCTACCTTTACGTTGTCCATAGCGAAGTAAGCAGGAGTGTTGAGTCCCCAACTACCAGTGTCGCTACCAGAGAAATAGAATGTGAGCATTGTAACCTCGCCCAGAGCAGAGAGGTCAACTGTCTTCCAATCCTTCTGAACAACACCGTCCTTGCAGAGGTAGAACTCTACAAAGTTATCTTCATCGTCATCAGCAACGACTGTCACCTTTAACCATCCGTTAGGATCGTTTTGAAGAGTATTTGAGGTGCCATCGCCGATTGTCTCTGAATTGAGGACGTAAGATGTGGGGCACACATCTATGGATTTGATGACGCGAGGCTCGCCATCGTTGAAATAAACGTAGCTATAGTCACCATATACAACAGCGAAGTTCTCAGAACCATTGCTCACAGGTATAGCGAGTTGATTATTGTAACTGCTATTTTCGATGTTTGGAT
>JAZQPG010000091.1:0-7364 GCA_045628365.1 Sodaliphilus sp.
TTCCTAAGCCCGCTTGGCCTCCGACTTGACGAACAGAGATATATGCATCCCGACATGCGCGACCCGCAATACAACGAAGCCGGGTCACAGGAGTCATCAACCGCCCGAGTGGAGCAGGCTGATGGCGACAGTTACGCATATGTCCCTGACGAACGTGACGAAGAGCCGAGGGCTTTTATTGAGGACGATGCCGAGGTTCAGGAACAAGTAGCCACAAGCACAGAAACCCTAGGAGAAAAGACCGATAACGAAGACAACACCGGTAATAAGGACAAAGACAAAGAGGAGAAGGAGAAGGAGAAGAAGAATAAAAAGAAGAAAGAAAAGAAGGAAAAAGAGCCCCGCAAAGTTCTCATAAAGCGATTTGACCGCTACGTGATCAAGAACTTCTTGGGTACCTTTGCCTTCGCCATCCTGTTGCTATGTGCAGTCGTCATCATGTTTGACTGCAACGAGAAACTCGATGCCGTTCTCACCGCACCGCTCAAGGAGACAGTGTTCAAGTACTTCATGAACTTCCTCCCGTTCATCGTGAGCCAGTTCAGCCCGTTGTTCACGTTCATCTCGGTTATCTTCTTCACATCCCGACTAGCCGACCGTTGTGAAATCATAGCAATGCTATCTAGCGGCATTAGCTTCAGACGACTGCTTGTACCCTACATGGTATCGGCAACGATTATTGCATCGTTGTCCTACTACCTGTCGGCCTACGTGATTCCCCCTGCCAACGTTAAGCGTATCGAGTATACCAACCGCTGGGTTAAGAACAAAGCTGTGGTCTATGGCGACAACATCCAGCTGCAGGTAAAACCGGGTGTGATGGCATTCATGTCACGATATGACAACACAACGCGTAGCGGTTACCACTTCTCGCTCGAACAAATGCAGGGTAAGGAACTCAAGTCTCGACTAACTGCCGAAAATGTGCGCTACGACTCACTGGGACGATGGACCTGCACCACATGGAGAATCCAGAAGTTCAACGGCGAGAAAGAAGTGATGACCCAAGGCGGACGCTTGGACACACTGCTCAATATCGAACCTCGAGATTTCCTGATCTCGGCCAATGACGAGCAGACGCTCACGTCATCACAACTCAAAGAGTACATCACCAAGCAAAAGGACCGTGGTGTGCTAAATATAAAGAATTTCGAGATTGAATACGAACGTCGTTTTGCCATGACTGCGGCAGCATTTATCCTTACCATCATCGGTATGTCCCTGTCATCACGTAAGGTGAGGGGAGGCATTGGCATCAACATCGGTATAGGTCTGGTGCTCAGTTTCACCTACATCCTGTTCATGACCGTAACCAGCACGTTCGCAGTGTCGGGCTACACCTCTGCACGAGTGGCAATGTGGATACCCAACATGGTATACACGCTCATCGCCATTGTCCTCTACATCAAAGCATCAAGATAATTCAACCACATTATTTTAAATACTAATTTATGAAAAGATTACTAAGTTTATTCACCATTATCATGACGTGTGCCTCGGTCAGCATGGCAGCACACCTTGAGTTCATGGGCATTCCCATCAACGGTTCTATTTCCCATTTCCAATCAAAGCTTATTGCTAATGGATTGAAGTACGACAAACAGATGAGCGAAGAACTTCCCAAAGGCTTAAGAGCATTTACCGGACAGTTTGCAGGTGAAGAACCCGATAATATAGTAGTTAAATATAACACTAAGAATAACATAGTTGCTAATGTCCTTGTCTTTTTTATTTATGACGACAAAGATGATGCCATCGATATTCTTGAACAGTTTGAGGAACTTTATGATGCCAAGTATCCTCAAGCCAATGCACAGGAAGGGACAGACGAGAATGGCAACAGAATTGTAATGTACGAGTTTGAAGAGGGAGTTATTGGACTAAGCATTGAGGAAAATGATGATGACACATACAGTGCCATTATCTCTTACATTGATTATGCCAACCACGAAACCTTGCAGAACAACATAATGGATGACCTGTAATTAGAAGCATAAATAGAATAAAATCAAAATTAAGCGGGATGTTACCGGCATTGGTAACATCCCGCTTTGTCATCATATCAGGTAATTACCGGTCATCACCCTCATGCAGGGCAATGACTCGGCAAGTAGTGATTACTCCTGTACGAAGTTGTTGAGTAACTCGGGGTTGAAGTTCTTAACGTAGGTGTAGTGACCGTTAACGTTGGCCTCGGCCATAGTCACGTATACGTTAGCACTCTTTGCGAAGAGCTCGGGAGCCTTGGTGGCATCTCCGAGGATAAGCAGAGACATGATGATCTCGGCAGTCATCTCATAGAGACGGCGAGCCAGGAAGTCGTGTCCGTCAACCTCACTACCCTTAAGGATAGAAACAGCTTCCTCATAGAGTTCAACGAGTTTCTCAACGCGAGCCTTCAAAGGCTTCAGTTCGTCGGCAACTTCGGTCTCGAGCATACCCTTGATGTGGGTCAGGTAAGTACCGTTGGTGATATAACGAACGGCAGCAACTACCTGCAGCTGGGTTGTACCCTCATAGATAGAGAAGATGCGGGCGTCACGGAAGAGGCGCTGGCACTTGTACTCCATGATGAAGCCTGAACCACCGTGAACCGAGATACAATCATAGGCGTTCTGGTTAGCATACTCACTGTTCATACCCTTAGCAAGGGGAGTGAATGCATCGGCGATGCGTGAGTACTTCTTCATCTCCTGACGCTCCTCGGGAGTGAGTGTGCGCTCGCGTGCGATGTCCTCAAGTGCCTTGTAGATATCAACGTAGCGTGCAGTCATGTAGAGCAGTGAACGGCCAGCGTCGAGCTTAGCTTTCATGCGAGACAGCATGTCGTAAACAGCGGGGAAGGTGATAATCTTCTTGCCGAACTGTGCGCGCTCCTTAGCATAAGCGAGAGCCTCGTTGTAAGCTTCCTGCTCAACACCTACGCTCTGTGCTGCGATACCCAGGCGGGCACCATTCATCAGTGCCATCACATACTTGATGAGACCCAGGCGAGTGCTACCGCACAGCTCTGCCTTAGCATTCTTGTAAGTAAGCTCACATGTGGGTGAACCATGGATACCCAGCTTGTGCTCGATGTGGCGAACGTCAACACCGCCGTCGCGCTTGTCATAGATGAACATTGACAATCCGCGGCCGTCCTTAGTGCCTTCCTCGCTACGTGCAAGAACCAGGTGGATGTCGCTGTCACCATTGGTGATGAAACGCTTCACACCATTCAGGCGCCAGCAGTTGTTCTCCTCGTCAAATGTAGCCTTGAGCATCACGCGCTGCAGGTCACTACCGGCATCGGGCTCGGTGAGGTCCATTGACATTGTCTCACCCTGGCTGATGCGGGGGATATACTTAGCACGCTGCTCCTCGCTACCGAACTCATACAGAGTGTCAATACAGCTCTGAAGGCTCCATACGTTCTGGAAACCTGCGTCGGCTGCACTGATGATCTCGCTCAGCATTGAGAATGTAGTGTTGGGCAGGTTGAGACCGCCAAAGCGGCGAGGCATAGAGATACCCCAGAGGCCAGCCTTGCGGGTAACGTCGAGGTTCTCGTAGGTCTTAGACGCATAGATCATGCGGCCGTTCTCCAAGTGAGGACCTTCGAGGTCAACATCCTCGCTGTTGGGAGCGATGACATTAGCAGCAATATCACCAGTGATGTCAAGGATTCTCTTATAGTTCTCGATTGCGTCCTCGTAGTTTACGGGAGCATCCTCAAACTGGTCTTTTTCTACATAGTTGCGCTCCTTGAGGTCAACGATGCGCTTCATGAGAGGGTGATTCAGGTGGAACCCAATCTCAGGATGGTCAGTATAATAATTTGCCATATCTGTATCTACTATTATTTACTGTTTTGTTTGTAATATTTGATGAGTTTGGGAACTACTTCCTCTACCGAGCCTACGATAACATAGTCGGCAATCTTGTTGATGGGAGCATCGGGGTCGGTATTGATCGAGATGATGATACCTGCCTCCTGCATACCGGCGATATGCTGAATCTGGCCCGAGATACCGCAAGCGATATACACCTTGGGATGAACAGTAACACCGGTCTGGCCTACCTGACGGTCATGGTCAACCCAACCTGCGTCAACTGCTGCACGTGATGCGCCAACCTCACCGTGGAGTTCCTTGGCGAGAGCAAAGAGCTGATCAAAAGCTTCCTTGCTACCCACGCCGTAACCACCGGCAACAACGATCGATGCACCCTTTAGGTTGTGCTTAGCAGCCTCCACGTGACGGTCAAGGACCTTAACAACGAAGTCCACCTCGGGAACATACTTAGCAACGTCGGGGTAAACAACCTCGCCCTTAGCCTTGCCTTCATAAAGAGCCTTCTGCATGACGCCTGAGCGTACAGTAGCCATCTGGGGACGGTTCTCGGGGTTAACGATTGTTGCAACGATGTTACCACCGAATGCGGGACGAATCTGCCACAACAGGTTGTCATAGTGCTTCTTGGTGCGAACGTCGTCATAGTCACCGATCTCGAGCTGAGTACAGTCGGCAGTGAGGCCGCTAGTCAGTGAAGAAGAAACACGGGGACCCAGGTCACGGCCAATAACGGTTGCGCCCATGAGGCAAATCTGGGGATTCTCCTCTTTGAAGAGATTTACCAGAATGTCAGTGTGGGGAGCAGAGGTGTAGGGGAACAGGCCTTCTGCATCAAAAACATATACCTTGTCAGCACCGTAGGGGAGAATCTGGTCTTCAACCTTACCCTTGATGCCAGTACCAGCCACAACGGCTTCGAGATCTACGCCCAGCTCATTGGCCAGCTTGCGGCCCTTGGTGAGCAACTCCTGAGATACCTCGGCAACAGTAGTGCCTTCAATCTCGCAATATACTATTACATTATTCATAAAGTTCTACTATTAACCGATAATCTTATCATTCAACAATTCCTTTACGAGACCTTCAACATCGGCACCGCTGCCAGTCATGGTCTTGCTCTCCTTGGCCTGGAACACGATGTTCACAACGTTCTTCACCTTGGTGGGTGAGCCGCTGAGACCGCACTGTGCGGGATCGGCATCGATGTCGGCAACGCTCCACTGGTTCAGTGTGAGGTAGGGGCGTTCTTCATAGAGTTTAGCCCAGGGCTCGTCGCCCTTGCGCTCCATGGGGCAAGTGGCATATTTATATTTCATCACGAGCTTGGCATTGCAGGGACGGCAGGGTGCGGCGCTTCCGTTAACGGTGATGACTACGGGGAGGGGAGCCTCGACTGTCTCAACACCACCGTCGATGTGGCGGCGAATAGTTGCCTTTCCGTCTTCAATCTTGAGAATCTCCTCGGCATAAGTCACCTGGTTGAGACCAAGCTTCTGTGCTACCTGGGGACCTACTTGGGCTGTGTCGCCGTCAATAGCCTGGCGACCGCCAATCACGATGTCTACATTGCCAATCTTCTTGATTGCTGTGGCAAGAGCATAGCTTGTTGCCAGTGTGTCGGCACCAGCAAAGCCTCGGTCGGTGAGCAGCCAGCCTGTGTCAGCACCGCGGTAGAGTCCTTGGCGGATGATTTCACCTGCGCTGGGCAAACCCATTGTGAGCATTCCAACTGTTGATCCTGGATGTTGTTCCTTCAAGCGCAGAGCTTGCTCAAGCGCATTGAGGTCTTCGGGGTTGAAAATAGCGGGGAGGGCTGCACGGTTGATTGTACCGTCGGCCTTCATCGCGTCCTTTCCAACATTGCGAGTATCTGGCACTTGCTTGGCCAGTACAACGATATTCAAACTCATAATTCTTTAGTTTGTTGTGTTATTTGTTAATACTTATATTCTTTTTTTCAACTTACAAAAGTACTTAAAAATCACGACATAACCAAAGTACTTGACTTCTTTAATTCTTTTTTACATAATATGTGTGCAAAATGACATTTTTTTGCGGGAATTTTATTAATTTTGAGAAATAAACCAGTGGTATAACAAATGAAAAAAAATCTTCTTATAATTGTATTAATGTCAGTTGCCTCATTGTGGGCTTTTGCCGATGATGGCGTTACCTTTACTATGGGTGTTGATGTTAGTAAGCAGCAGAACCGTGAGTATTCGTTTACCGACAAGAAGTCGGGATTCTGGTATGGCCGAACACATCAGGACGAACCTGTTGATTGGTTTGCTGGATGGAATATTGCCAAGAAGCGCGTGTTGAGCGACTTCACTCTATATGTCGACGGCAAGCAATTCAAGCGCTCGGAGTCGCAAGTCAAAGTATTCCCGTATGCAATCGCATGGTCTTATGCGGGTATTGATGTTTGTTTGAATCTGTTTGATAATGAGCCTGCTATATTAATTAGTGTTCTTGATACAGGTAAGCACAAAGCACTGGATTTGTGTCTTGAGTTCCCCGAGGAGGCCGATGAAAGCATGGTCAAAGTGTTTGGCTACAAGTCCAAACTCAAAGCAAGCTACAATAGTGGTAGATGGAGTATTCCTGCTTCAGATGGTGGATTCCTTCTAGTGTATGGTCAAGATAACGAAGCCAAGGACATCATGAAGCGCACGATAGGGAACGCCAAGTCGTTAATTGACCGCATTAACAGACTGGAAGACATTGTCACCAAGAGCAACCCCATCAAGACTAATCTGCCCGAGGTTGACAAGGCCATGCAGTGGATTACCCTAACCATGGACCAGCTCGTCACCGAGCAGCAGGGCAAGGGCATTTATGCCGGTCTGCCGTGGTTCAATGAGTACTGGGGGAGAGACATGTTCATCGCTATGCCTGGCTCCACTTTGATTTCGGGACAGTTTGAATATTCCAAGGAGATACTCAAGGACTTCGCTAAATTCCAGGACACTGACCTCAATTCGCCCACTTGCGGACGCATCCCCAACCGAGCTAACCCCGATGGAATTCTCTACAACACTGCCGACGGCACGCCGCGATTTGTCATCGAGGCCGAGGAACTGCTGCAATACTGTGGTGACCAGTCGTTCCTGAAGGATATTTTCCCGTCGGTTGTGTTGTCCACCGAACAGAGTCTGCTCCACCACACCGATAGCCGTGGCTACCTGATGCACGACGATGCCGACACATGGATGGATGTGGTGCGCAAGGGCATCCCCGGGTCGCCTCGCGGAAACCGGGCCAATGACATCCAGTTCTTGTGGTATCGACAACTCACAGCGGCTGCACATCTTGCAAGATTGATGAAAGACTATGATCATGCCGCTGCGTGGACCGATGCGGCTCATAAGGTTGCAGCAAACTTCGAACAAGATTTTTGTGACAAGAACAACACGTTAATATATGACCATCTTAACGCCGATGGCACTCCTGACCTACAGATGCGTCCCAACCAACTCTTCTGTTTTGAATTGATAAAGGACGAAGAGTTCAAGCAAAAGGTTACACGTC
>JAZQPG010000092.1:0-3186 GCA_045628365.1 Sodaliphilus sp.
TTCCTACAAAGGCCGCACTTACTATCCCGTGGGCATATATGGCCGCGACAAGGCCTATGACCTCAACTCGGGTGCAAGCGGTAGCTACATCTATCTCTTCTACACCAAGGATGGCAACAAAAGCGAAAAAGGGAATGTGATCACATCACTCCTGGTTCGCCGCCACACCGGTAAGGGCGGAACCTATGTGGGCAAGGTCAACAGCGACGGCTCATGGACCGACAATGTGTGTATGGACGACGGCGCGCATGTGCTCGACCACTGCACTTACATCACCATGAACTTCCACACCCATTCGGTTCCCGCTACAGTGAGCTATGAGAATGGTGAATACCACAGGAAACACTTTGGCTGCTGCAGCACCGGGCAGGTGCGCAGCGAGTGGCTCGAAGGACACCACTGCGACCACGATGTCAAGGGCGTTGCCCGAGTTGCCAACTGTGTGGAACGTGCCCTCATGGGCTACAAGTGCGACGAGTGCCACGGCTATGGCGAGATTGAGGAAGTGGGCGACATCAATCCTGACAACCACCGCTCAGCTCCTGTTCAACTTGAAGACGGACGCTGGCAGTGCCCCGACTGTCATGCCATTGTAGAAGGCGGAACGGGAACCGTTGACGACCCCATTCGCATCAACTCTGCCAACGATTTGCTTTCCTTTGCCAACCGCGTTAACGGTGGCGAGTCCAGCCTGTGTGCGCGTATGATGAAGGATATCGACCTCAAGGATATGGCTTGGCCCGTGATAAAAAACTATTCGGGCGTGTTTGACGGCAACAACCACACCATCTCTAATATGCTGATAAACAATATCAATGTCAAAATTTCTGGATTTATCGGCACTTTTACAGGAACGGCAGTGGTAAAAGACCTCACACTTGAAGGCGTGAACAACACGCCTGACGGTGAACGCGTGGGTATGCTCGCCGGATTGTTGCGTGGTGGCAGCATCATGCGATGCCATGTGCGCGGCACCGTCATTGGCGGTCTCTTTACTGGTGGTATGGTAGGTCACGCTGCATCGGCCGATGGCCCATGCTCAATCAGTGACTGTACGGTTAAGTGCCATGTCATTGGAACTGCCGAGGAGAGCAACGACCGCCCATGTGCGGCAGGTGTTGTTGGAGCTTTGTGGACATCTGGCCTCAAGTTGCACAACATCTATGCCAACTGCCGAGTTGAGGGCAAGCATGACCGCATCAAGAGCAGTGCGCTGTGGTCACACAGCGACGTGACTTTTGCTCCCGCTGACGTGAGCAATGTGTTCTACGATTTCTCGTCAATGTGCGGAGGCCTCGCAGGACAGGCTATGGCAGATAACCAGCTGCATGGCACCGTGATACGTCACACCGATGTTACCCGCGGCAAAATGGCAGTTCTGTTCAATGCCGACTCAGTCCAGGGCAAGGGCGTGTGGCACCAGACGTTTGGCGTTGACGTGATTCCCGTTACCGATCCCTCACACAACACCTTGTATGCCGATGCAACCGTGTATCCCGATTGCGAAAGCTCGTCTACCGAAACCGGTGTGAGCGATCGCAAGGCCGGCGACGTGGTTCGTTATCACAAAGCGGGTCACCAGTCAATGACAAAGGCATCGCCCAACCAGCGCAACCAATCATGCCTGCACCCCAGCGGCAAGGACCTGTACCTGTGTGACCTGTGCATGAACAGCATGCCCAACTATGTACTAATGCCCGACGGCGTCAGCGCGCGTGTTGACGGTGATGCAGAGCAAGTCAAGAAGCACACCCTGGAACACTGGGCTGCTACCTATGACTGCGAGGACGGCGGACGCACCGAGGCTTGGCACTGCACCGAGTGCGACAACCTCTTTGCCACCAACGACAACAGCACCGACGATAATATGCTCGCTCTCGAATCAACATATGTCGATCCTCAAGGTATCGCCGATATTGAACTGGAAGCCAAGACTTCATTGCCCGAGGTTGAAACATTCAACAGCATTGACAATCCCGACCAGTGGAGATTCAAATTCATGAAGGAAGGCTCGGCAGCGATTTACAATTTCGACCAAAGCACCGTGAAGAGTGCAGAAGTGGATTTCGCCGAGTTCACTCACACGGTTTCTTCTGACGAAATCGAGAAAATGACATTTGAGATTGAAGGTCAGACATCGATATCTCCTGCCTCGGTGTACTTTACATTCTATGTAAACGGCAAGCCCTATAAGCAGTATGACGACCATATCGGATTGAACACTAGACCACAGCACTGGAATGAGCCATTCAGTGTGAAGGACCTCAAGGCTGGCGATGTGATAAGGATTGTCACCTCAGTTTTCAAGTCTTCTTTCTATGACAAAGACACAGTGAAGGTTGTAATCAAGCCCCACGTGTTAGTGGGCGGTCACTCACTGCACCTGTGCTCTGACCAGGCTGGTGCCGACGGCCTCTATCATGCCGAGTGTACCGTCTGCGGTAAGGAGTACAAGTACATACGCCACGCGGTTGCCGACGAGGCTAATATCGTGGTCACTCCCAAGGACGAGGAAGGTTACATGGCTAACGGCGTGAACTTCTACGGAGCGTTCAACTCGCCGGTGAACTTTGATGTGTCGCGTGCGGCATACAGCGGCGTCCTCGGGAACGATGAGCAGTGGCAGTCACTGTGTGTTCCTTTCGCATTTGGCCTTGATGCCGTGGAAGGCGACGTTGAACTTTACGTGATAAACGATGTGAAGACCGTGGGCAACACCACCTACCTGTGTGTGGACTATGCCCCCGACTATATTGCAGCCGGCACACCACTCATGATCAAGCATTCTCCCGTAGTTTCTACCACCGCAGCCGGTGCACCCGCCGAGGGCACTCCCTTTGCCATCAACGGCCAGTGGACCGAGGTCATCAACGCTATGCCCGGCCAGACGGTAGGCGACAACTGGACCGTTAACGGTGCATTCGCTCCTGCAGCACTCGCGGCAGATGAGGGCAAAGCACAGTACTACGGCATCGAGGGCGACAAGATGATGAATGTGCATGGCGAGACAATAGCCGAGGCCTACCGCCTGTGGGTAGAGGGAGCAAGCACTGCAAGCAACCTTGTGATTGTCTACGGCGACACTCCCACCGGGGTCAAGGACATTCCCGTCGTGGGCCGCGAGATTCAGGCCATCTACAACGCTGCCGGTCAGCAGGTGAACAAGATGCAACAGGGTGTCAACAT
>JAZQPG010000093.1:0-32356 GCA_045628365.1 Sodaliphilus sp.
GGCCGGTGTTGACATAGAGCACGTTGTCGCCTTCGCTATACAGACCGCCCCACTCGTCGTAGATGAACGATGCAAGTCGGAGGCCAAGCGGTCTTAGGAAGACAATACACCAGTTCAACTCCTTGGCTCACAGAACGACATGGCTACGATCCGACTTGGCCGGTGTTGACATAGAGCACGTTGTCGCCTTCGCTATACAGACCGCCCCACTCGTCGTAGATGAACGATGCCGGTGACCAGGCTGTCCCGAAGAGGTGGAACACGCACTGCATGGCATGGGTGTGGCCGGCAAGCATGAGGGGGATGTCCTTACCCACGATCTCGCGGCGCCACTCTTGCGGATTGTGCTGCAGGTAGATCTTGAATTCATTTCCCAGCCCGTTGATTGACTTGGTGTAGTTGCAATAGTTGGGGTAGGGCGGGCGTGTGGCATAGTTGGATGTGCCCACGATGGCTATGTGCTGGTCGCCTCTTGTTATTGTTGCCGACGAGTTGTCAAGTATTTTCCAACCGGCGTCTTGCTGGATGCGGCACAGCTCGTCGAGGTCGGCTTTTTTCTCAGCGGGCGATAGCTCGGGCAGGTACATCGCGTAGTCATGGTTGCCCAGGATGGTGTAGACACCGTCGCGGGCATGGATGCGCTTGAGCACGCTCTCGAAGGGTTTGGCTTCCTCGGCCGAGAGGCTCACCAGGTCGCCGGTGAAGCACACGGCATCGGGGTTGAGCGCATTAATGGCGTCGACGGCCTGCGAGACAAAGGTGGTGTCGCCCAGGAAAGACCCCAGGTGAGCATCGCTGAAGTGCACGATGCGGTATCCGTCAAATGCTGTGGGGAGAGACTCGAAATCGATGTCCACGGTCTTGACCTCATGGCGGAAGGGGGTGACAAACTTGCCCATGAGCAAAGCCACTACTGATGCCGCTGCAAGTCCTGCGCCAGTCCATCGCAGCAAGGTTTTCACGTCGTCACGCAGGCGCTTGATGCAACTCAGGGAGTAAAAACAGCACCACAGGTACTTGGGCACGGCAATGATGAGGCCAATGGCGATCATGAATGCCCGCCAGGACATGGCGTTGACCGCTGCGGCTTTCTCACCGGGATGCCACAGGAACACGACAGCCATCATCATGACGAGGATGACGGTGAGGGCAATGTTGCCCTTGGCGAGCATGCGCCCGTGACGCATGTTGCCTTTCCACAACCGCCGGGTTATGAACCAGTCGATTGAGAGAAAGGCAACAAGAGCAATCAGTGAGGGGACAAGAAATAATCTCATTACTTCATGGCCTCGAGGTGATTAGTGAGCGGGTTGCTGTACATCTGCAGCATCTTGCTGTAGAGGAAGTAGCGGTCAAAGTCGGTGAGCTTCACGTCTGTGATCTTGTCGATTTGGTCGCCCAGGTACTTGGTGAAGGCTTCTTTCTCCTCCTCGGTGTACTTGTCGGCAAAGTCCTTGTTGTCAAAGAGGATGTCGTGGGCTATATAGTTGGTCTTGAAGATCTTGTAGTTCTCGTGGATGGCGTGGTCGATGATGTTACAGATGCGTGACACGGTGAGCATCTTGTCGAGGTCGGCAGGAATCTTGTCGAGCTCCTCGTTGATGCAGGGCGCAAAGGCATAGTGCACCTGTCCCTTGTATCCCATGATGCCGGTCTGCATGCTGATGAGGTCGTCCTGTGGAGCCTTTTTCCAGTTGGGGTTCTTGCTCTTCATGAGGAACTCCTTGGCCTTGAGGTAGTCGTTGGGGTCGTATTCATAGCACAGTGCGATGGGCGAGATGTTGAGTTCCTTGAGGCTCTCGACGATGCTCTTGTCGCGGTTGCCATAGGTGAGCATCTTCAGCAGGCTCTCCTGTGTGCGGTCGTTGCTGTCCTTGCATCGTCCCTCGCGCTGAGCAATCCACACGCTCTGTTTCTTCTGGGTCAGGGCAAAGTGTATGTAGCTCGACAGCTGTATAGCGGCCTGGAGTGTCTGGATCTTGCCCAGGTTGCGCTTCACGATGAAACTGCGGTTGAGTCTCACGAGCTTTTTAATCCAGTCATAGATGAGCAGGTTGTTGCCGATGGCCACCTCGCATGACTCGCGGCCGCATGACAGCAGGATGTAGCCCAGCTGGGTGGCGTCGAGCACGATGTCGCGATGGTTGGTGATGAAGGTGTAGGGTGTTTCGTTGTCGAGTGCCTCGGTGCCGCTCCATGTGAGGCCGTCGGTCGTCTTGGCAAGCATGCCCTCGATGACATTCTTCATCACAGTGCTCTGGAATTCATGCTTAGAGTTGAGGCTCAGCAGGATGCGCCTCAGGTCGGAAAACTTATACTGGGGTGCAATCATCTTGAGGATCCCCTGGAATGCAGGTTCCTCTACAAGTATAGACATCTCGTTGTGGAAGTCCTTATCGGCTATAGGGCAAATGTCAGAAAACTCTACCGGAATTGCGATTTCTTCTTTTCTCATATCAATATAAAATGTTTACATTGGTGTCCGGTAAAAACAAAGAAATTATATTTTGTTATTATTCTTCGCTTGTTTTTACTGCCGGACAGTAATAAAATGTTTATTTCGGTTTTAAAGTCCAAAAGTACAAAAAAAAACTATACCTCCAAAATCCTGAAAGTTAAAAATACTAGAGATAAACCAATTGTTTTTACACATTTTTACTAACGTTGGCCGGGCCAGGGCGGTGGTGGTGTGATGACTATGGTGGCTGGATGTGCCGGGCAGGGTGGTTTTTCCATGCAAAATCACGGCTTTTGGGGGCTTGCATGGAAAAAAAACGGCAATTCACTTTGAAGTGAGCGACAGTTTCATTAACTTTGCAGATTGAATATAGAAAACGAATTACAATGTCACAAAACATTCCTTTCCGCGACAAGCATCCTTATCTTGTCAACTTATCACTCATGGCTGTAGCTCTTGTAGCAACCGCCTTTATCTCATTGCTCTTTATCGACGTGTTTACCTCGCACGGTCAGGAAAAGCTCGTGCCCGAGGTGCGTAATATGCCTTTGGAAAAAGCTATTGAAAAACTTGAAGCCGCTGGTTTGTCATGGGAAATCGCCGACTCAACAAACTTCAACGAGAGTTTCAAACCTGGCGTGATTACCGACCAGGAACCCAAAGCCGGCAGCAAGATCAAGGCCATTCGCACCGTTTACCTGAGCGTTAACGCACAGCATCCTCGCATCGTGTCGCTGCCCAAGCTGCAGGACATGTCGCGCATGCAGGCTCTTGCCCAGCTCAAGTCGATGGGATTCAAGAATATCGAGACCGACACCATCGAGTCGCCCTATAGAGACCTTGTCGTGGAGGTTCTCGTTAACGGCCGCAACGTGGCTCCCGGCACCGGCGTGGCCATCAACATGCCCGTCAGACTGCGTGTGGGCGACGGCAGCATCGAGAACACCGACCCGTTCAACGCACTCGACTCGGCAACGCTCGACTCGCTCGAGAACGAGATGAGGGCTGCAGGTCTGCTTGACGAGTATTAATAACAATAATCCCTTTTTCTTTCAATCGCTTAGCGTATTTCGCCACGATGAACAACGACTTGGATAACAATATCTTCGACGACATGCAGGATGTTGTCGAAGGGGCACCTATACAGCTTGACTTTGCCGATCCCGATTTTACCGAGAACGGCCGCGACTACTGGGAGCATTACCGCTATGAGGTGGAAAAAGGACACGTGTTGCTGCGCATCGACAAGTACCTTGTTGAACGCATCAAGGGAACATCGCGCAACCGCATCCAGAATGCCGCCGAGGCACAGTGCATACGCGTGAACGGCCGTCCGGTCAAGAGCAACTACCGAGTTCATCCGGGCGACATCATCAGCGTGGTGATGGACCGTCCGCGTTATGAGAACGAGATTGTGGCCCAGGATATACCGCTCGACATCGTGTATGAAGACAGCGAGCTGCTCGTTGTAAACAAGCCCGCCGGCATGTGTGTGCATCCCGGGCACGGAAACTATGACGGCACGCTGGTCAACGCCCTGGCTTGGCATTTCAAGGATAATCCCGACTATGACGTGACCGATCCCCGCATGGGCCTCGTGCACCGCATCGACAAGGACACCTCGGGTCTGCTCGTTGTGGCAAAGACGCCGCGCGCCAAGACTGCGTTAGGAGCACAGTTCTTCAACAAGACCACCAAGCGCCAGTACATCGCCGTGGTGTGGGGCGAGATGAAGGAAGAGGACGGCACCGTGACGGGCAACATAGGCCGTAGCCTGCGCGACCGCCTGCAGATGTGTGTGTTCCCCGATGGCGACATGGGCAAGCATGCCGTGACCCATTACCATACGCTCGAGAACCTGCAGCACGTGGCAGTGGTGCGTTGCCAGCTTGAGACCGGCCGCACGCATCAGATTCGTGTCCACATGAAATACATAGGCCATCCGCTGTTCAACGACGAGCGCTACGGCGGTGATCAGATACTGCGAGGCAATCGCTCGTCAAAGTATGCTCAGTTTATCCACAACTGTTTCGCCTTGTGTCCGCGTCAGGCCTTGCATGCCAAGACGCTGGGCTTTGTACACCCCGCTACAGGCGAGCAGATGGACTTCAACAGTGAGATCCCCGACGACATGGCAGCCCTCATCCAGAAGTGGCGCGACTATGCTGGCGCCCTGAAGTAACATTCTCCCACCCATAGAGACTACGTGTAGGCCAAGAAAAAGACTTAGGGGGTTTCTTGGCTTAATTCGTCATAGATATATGACGCGCTTTGGAAATAAAGGCCAGTTTCTATTTGGGTTAATGAGTTATAAGTTTTAGAACTATAAAGTTTATCCATTGCTTCGCGCATTGGTAGTCCGTCGTCTTCCATCAGACGAACTATCACTTCGCGAGTCAGTGACTCTATCATGTAAGTTTCTTTGCTCATAACAGTTTTAGTGTTTTGATAGCCTTCTTTGACGCAAAAAGGTATTGAATGGTAACAACATTATATTTTATCTCCTCTAAGAATTGGTTCATATTGATGATACCATCCTCAAAACGACGAATCTGGAAACCAACGGTGTCGTCGGCAATAGGGCCGATGACAACATCATAATCATGATCTTGAACACGAGTCCTATTGTTTCGATTTTTCAAGATAAAATTGGCCCACTCCAGGCAATATTGATCAAATTTAAGTATTTTCAAATCCTTTGTTGGTTCCCAATCAAAACACATGACAGTAGGCTCACCACATCCAAATTGAACGTGTTTGCGCTGGCTTTGCCTACGGGCCACAGTTTCATCAGGAGTAAGATAAAAACCTATGCCAAAATCTTTACCAACTCTACTTTTTGAAAGGTCAACAACTGAAAACTGCACATTTGTACCGTGATATAGTTTCATGTCAAATGCCCTCCCATGCGATTGCAATATATTGTGACATCTTCCACTACATTGTCAAATGGAAGCGTGTGTTCAACATCATAAAATTCTTCGATAAAGTCAAGTCCCTTAAACTTTTTAAGATAAAGATAAGCTTCCTGCACACGAAGGTTGTGTGCCTCCGCAAACTCAGTAATCAAGGCTATAATGAAATTAATCAAATCCAAAGTCGACTTGCTCATAATGGTATAATACATTATTTGATTTGCAAATATAGCATATTTTAGCGAAATATTCAATCCTTCATGGATAATTTAATAAAAAATGATGGATGGGTAGTGTTAGAGTATTCACTATTAATTTTTTGGATACAAGTGATAAGTTTTATTTGTTGGACGGGTGATGCAACTTGCACAACTAGTAGCAATTGTCTCCCAACCATCATATCAGGACTATCAGCCAAAAGGTATCAATCACGCAGGTTAAACCATCTGACACGCAAGTCGTACACAGCATAGACGATAGCCCCTGAGACTGACAACAATATTAAGATAAATTCATTTGGTATTTCTATCAGCTCCCCTATTTGATTTGACTATTTCGGAGAATCGCTATTATTAAGCACTTTAAGGTAAGCATCAGTGTCGGCATCCTTGACCAGGTAACCTTGGGAGCGAAGTTGGTCGAGGTGGTCAAGGGCGAATATCTTGCGGTATTCTTCGTCGATGCATCCTTGCTTGTATTTATCATAGAGATATCGCCAGTGGATTCCTACGTGCTTGCTTGGGTTTTTCTCCAGTTCCTTGCCTCCGTTCACGATTTTTTTCACGAAGTGATCATAGCCACGCCACACATAGTGGTAAATCACGATACCACTCTTGACACGCCATCGCGGAAACATCGCTACCTTGTGGTTGCCCATGGCGATGTGCAGGTAGCCTGCAGTGCGGTGAGCCACCTTAGAACGGAATTTGCCGAAGATGGAAAACCTGGACAGTCCAAGTTGCTGCTGATATTCACGTGGTATCTCACGCACGCTTTCGGTCCATTCTTTCCACTGAGTGCCGGACGAGGGACACATCACCCGCATGGTGGTGAGAAGCACATTTCCTCGCGCGTTGATACATTCCTGCTTGAGTGATCCCAGGGGTGTCCACCACATCTCGTCGGCATCGCAGTTGATTACCCAGTCGGCATGGTATTTCTCCTTGGCAAGCATGACCATGCGGTCGACCCACACCTTCTGTTGATAGCCGGTGGATGTCTCGTTGATGACTTCAACAATCCACCCCTTTTGGCGGTATTTCTCTATGATGGCGGGAGTGTCGTCGGTGGAGTTGTTGTCGGTGATGATGAATGCGTCAACGCCCATCGAGCGGTGAAACCTGATGTTCTCCTCAAGGATATCGGCCTCGTTCTTGACGAGGAGCGTCATGATGAGCTTGGGTTCCTGGGGATGTGAGAAATACTGCGGCAGTTCCAGCAGGCTCATGAAGAATCGTTTGAGATACAATGTCGCTTTCATAACACTTGTGGTGGTGTGGTAAAATGATGTATTGCACCAGGAATTTGGCTGTTTCCTGGTGCAATTGTGGTTATCAAGGATGTTGTGGTCACTTGCCCTGCTGGGCGAGGATCTCGAGTGCCATGTCGAGGATGGTGGTGTCCTCGATGGTTACGAAACCGCCGTCGGGGCCGGGCTCAACGTGGATGCCCATGCCGGTGCCTGCGTCATAGTCGGTGCCGCCAAAGTAGTTTCTAACTGACTGCACCTCCAGGCCGAGTTTCTCGGCGATAGTGTGCACTGAACCCTCGGGAAGCTGGTTCTTGATTTCTCTCAGTTTGTTGAATGTAATTGTCTTTGCCATATTGATGAATATATACTATTGATTTACGGTAGGTTCTTTTCTCGTAACTGCTCAGCAATCCCCCCTCCAAGCCGGCGCTTTTTTTGAGGATTTATCCTCCAGAATTAAAATGAATTTTTAAAAATCTCTGTCTAAATTTTCTTGCTAAACAATTAATTTATAAATGTTTAATTATTCTAATTATTTTAATTTCTGAAAATTTCAATCTGCGAGTTCTCCGAGTTCTCCGAGTTCTGCGCGAGAGAATACCATAGTTGAGCTGTTACTCTATTTTCAATAACCTTTTCATATTGCAGCCGCTGTAGCCAGCACAGCGACTGAAGCCCACACGGCTGCGGTGACAGCATGGGAGTCGCGTGTTGTGAAGAGTGGCTCGTCGACGGTTGTCCATCGTGCCATGGCGTAGCGCCAAGCGCGGTAAGCGATGGCTCCTGCCAGGAGTCCCACAACGATTCCGCCGAGTATGTCTCCTGGATAATGCACTCCCAGGTACATGCGGCTGTAGCACTGCAGGCAAGTCCATGCCAGCAGCGAGCACAGTGCTGCACGATGGGGCAACATGCATCCCACGAGGATGGCTATTGCCATGGAGTTGGCGGCATGGCTCGACACGAAGCCGTAGAGGCCGCCGCGATAGTCGCGCACGAGATGGATCATACCCTCAAGGTGAGGGTCGTGGGTGGGGCGCAGGCGCTCCACGGCGTGCTTGATGATGCCCGACGACACCTGGTCGGCCAGAAGCACAGCCACAGCCAGAGCCAGCACGAAGAAAAGCAGGGGTTTCCATCCCTTGCGTGCATTGACGGCAATGGCTACCAGGGCGATGAGTGCCCACGAGTAGGTCTTGGACACCGTCCACATGAACGTGTCGAGGTAGTCGCTGTGCATGCCGTTGATGGCAAGCAGCAGGTCGGTGTCGAGGTTGAGCAAGCTGTCGATCATGATAAACAGGGTAGATTAGATGCGCTCAATGTTCTTGCCGGTGATCCAGCCTTGCTGCTGGTCGCCGTTCTCCACGTTATACCACTTGATGCCCTCGCTCTTCACCGAGTCGGTGATAGTGACCTTGTGTCCCTCGTTAAGTTCAAATGCCACTTCGCTCTTGTCCTTAGGTGCGCGAGGTGCGGTGCCGGCTTTCACCGGACCGGTTATCACGATGGCGCTGTTGCGGTTCACGGCCTTGTCGTGCATGTAGAAGGCACATGCGTTGGCCACGATGGTAATAAGCAGCAGCGCGATGCCGCCAAAGAAGCCCACCTTGCGCACGGTAACGTTCTCCATGAACATGTAGGCCGCCACGGCTGCGAGCAGCAGCAGGAACGACACGATGGCAATAACTGCCCATGTGTTGCTCGACATGGTGCTCACTATGCCCAAGATGCGCGATGAGAAATAGGTGTCGCCGTTGTCCTCGCTGATGGCTGCCTTCTCACGCACGAAGTCCAGGTTGAAGCGTGCGTCGCCATTGCCAGGGTCTAGGATGAGCGAGCGCTCATAGTATAGCACTGCCTGAGGGGTCTGCTTGAGGCGATAGTAGGTGTTGCCAATGTTGTAACACAGCTCGGACGATGTCCCCTGGGTCTTCTCGGCCTTGAGATAGAGTTCGAGGGCCTTCTGATAGTTCTCGGTAGTGTAAGCCTGGCTGGCCTGTTCCACGAGCGACGGAGCCGCCAGTGAGCCCACTGCCGTCATCACGGCCAAGGCTATCGCTAGATATATTTTCTTGATCATGAGTTCTGTGTTTTAGAGGGTTTTACATTCTCCAGGTCACCGATCAGCTGAGCGGCCTCGTCCATGACCTTGGCCATGTCGTCGCCGGCCAGCTCGGGTGCATACTGTGCAAACTCGCATCGGTCTAGCAGGTCGAGCACGTTGTGGCGCAGAGTCTCGTCCACGCCATAGTTGCCCAGCTCAGCCTCGATGTTCTCCTTAGAAAGTTCGCTGACGGGGATTCCCAGTTTGTCGCTCAGGTAACCCCACATGGCTGTGAGCAGCTCGGCATAGAACTCGGTGCGCTTGCCGGCCTTCATGAACGAGCGTGCGTTCTTGAGTCGTCGCTGTGCCACCTTGTTTGCGCGCTTGATGCGCATCAGGCCGGTGTCGGCGCGTAGCTTGAGTTGTTTGCGGTAGTATACCATCAGGGCTGCCATAGCCAGCACGGGGAGGATGTACCACAGCCAGTAGCCGGCGCTGTCGACCATGAAGCTCTGGGTGCGTGACAGTTTCAGGTCGCCCTTGGCCAGTCCGCGGATGTCCATGTTCTTCATGCGGTAGTGGTTAGAGGGTGAGCCCTCTCCCTTGTCCACGTGCATCTTGGTGGCGGGTAAGTCGATGTTCTCATACTTGCCTGTCTCGGGGTTGAAGTAGGTGAACACGCTTGCCGGGATGGTGAAGTCTCCTGTGTACTGCGGGATAAACGTGTAGTTGACAATGACCTGGCCGCTCACGTCGCCCGACACTGGTGCCAGCTTGGCATCGGTCTTGGGATCGTAGACGTCAAACTCCTTGGGAAATTCCACTGTGGGCGCCTTGATGTACTTGATGTTGCCCGATCCCTCGATGATGTAACTCAGCGTTGCAGCCTTGTAGGTCTTGAGACCCGGGGTGACCGATGTGCGCACGTTGAACTGTCCCACTGCACCGGTGAACGTCGCGGGGCGAGGTTCGGGCAGCGGCAGTACGTTGAGTGTCTGCTGGTTAGACTGTACGTGCAGCTGGCGTTCACGGGGCTGTGAAATGGTTCCGAACGGGGTGCTGTAGTTCTCATACTGCACCGCGTTGATGTCGTAGGTACCCGATGTGATCGAGAGTTTTCCGCTCTGCTGCGGGTAGAGGATATACTTTTGCAGCAATGCCACCTTGTAGCGCTGTCCGTTGAGCACCTCGTCGTTGTTGAGGCTGGGCTGCATCTCTACTTGCTCGATGAGGAATCCCTCGAAGGCCGGTTGTTTTACAACCATGAACTTAGAGACGGGATACTTGGTGTAGAGCTTGATGGTGCACACCACAGCCTGCTGCTCGTAGACGCGTGGCTTGTTGATGTCGATGCGCACGAACAGGTCGTTGCCGTTAACGCCCTTGCTGGCGTCGAGCGAGAGGGGGTCGTTGAACGACTCCTCGGCCTGGCGCTGCTGCTGCATCTGCTGCATTTGCTGGCGTTGCTGTTGCAACTGCTGACGCATCCACTGGTCCTCCTCGTCCTCGGCGCTGACGTTGGCTCTGCCGCCCACGACTTCGACCGAGATAGGATTGGACTTCAAGGTCTTGCCGTCCACCACGATGGTGGCGGGGCCTATGGTGAACTTACCCTTGGACGTAGCCTTGTAGGTCATGATGTAGCTTACGCTCGACGAGCTGTGGCTGCCGCCGCTGCTGCTCCACGACATGCTTTGCTGCTGGCTCTCGGCCGGGCCGTAGAGTTTCTTGGCCCATGACAGCTGGGGTGGGGTGAAGTTCTGTCCCACGGCATTCTGCAGGGTGAACTCTACCTGGAAGCTCTGGCCCTCGGGAACTTGCCTGGGGGCGCTTGCGCGGAACGATGCGGCATGGACGGCAGTCCACGACAGCATCACCACGAGTAGCATGAGAATTTTATTCAGTTTATTCATATCGGAATTGTGTTCAATAACTTAAGTTGGCCCGTGTTACCACTTGCGGCTCGTTGCCGAGCGCTCGCGTTGTTGCTGCCGAGCCTGCAGTGCCTGAATCTTTTGCTGGGTAGCATTCTCCTGGTTCTGCATAGTCTTGAGGATTTGCTCGGCTCCCTGCTGGCTCACGCCTTGCTGCTGGTTGCCTTGCTGACCCTGCTGGTTCTGCTGGTTACCCTGGTTGCCTTGTTGCTGGTCCTGTTTGTCCTTATTTTGGTTCTGTTGATCCTGGTTCTGCTTGTCCTGGTCTTGCTGCTGCTGGCGTTCCTTGTCCTTGTTGTTTTGCTGCTGCTGGTCCTGGTTTTGCTGATCCTTGTCTTGATCTTTGTTTTTGTCTTTGTTTTGATCCTGGTTCTGGTCCTGCTGTTTCTTCTTTAGCTGGGCCAGGCGCAGGTTCTTGCGTGCATCATCGTCGTTGGGGTTGCGTCGCAGCGAGCTCTTGTAGTACTCAATTGCCTGGTCATAGTCCTGTCGGCCGTAGGCGATATTGCCCAGGTCGTAGTAGGCCTTGGACTGCAATCTGGGGTCAATGGTTCCCTTGAGCACCTGCTGCAGTAGGCCCTCGGCGCGGTTCACCGGGTTGTTCTTGTCGTCCTTAGCCGCAGCGCTATTGCCCTGGCGCAAGAGGGTGGTGGCGAGGTTGAAGGTTGCCACGGGAGAACCGGGATGGGCCTGCAGTGCCTTGTTGTACTCGACCTCGGCCTCGGCATATCGTTTCTCGTTGTAGAGCTTGTTGCCGCTGCGTATGTGGTTGCGCTCCTTCTTGACCGTAGTGTCCTGTGCCGCTGCATGAACAGCAGTGCCCGCAGCTATTGCGCCCACGAGCAGGAGCATCATGATGCTATGTTTAATGTGTTTCATCATTGCTTGTCTTTAGTAAAGAAATTATATTTTTCCAGCCACGGGTTCTTGCGTTCGAGCAGCACGATGAGTGCGATGACGAGGAGCACGGCTATCCATGCAAAGACGGGGAACTGCTCGTCCTGCTGGGTATAGGAGATAGTGGCCAGGTCGCTCTTGGAGAGCTTGTCGAGAGTTTCGTAGAGGGTCTCAACCGCATCGTTGGCGTTGCCGCTAACGTATGTTCCCTTACCAGCCGAGGCGATGTCCTTGGCCATACTCTCGTTGAGGGCGGTAACCACGGTCTGTCCCTCGTCGTCGATGAGGTATCCGCCGTCGCCGGTGGGGATGGGAGACCCCTCGGTAGAGCCCACGCCCATCACGTCTACCTGTATGCCCTTTTCTTTGGCGCGCTTGGCAGCGGCGATGGCGTCGTCCTCAAAGTTCTCGCCGTCGGTGATGACGATGATCGCCTTTTGTGACTTCTTGTTTTGGGAGAACGAGCTGATTGACATGTCGATGGCTGCACCTATGGCAGTGCCCTGTGTGGGTACCATGCTGGTGCTGATGCCGTTGAGGAACAGCTTGGCCGATGAGGCGTCGCCCGTGAGTGGCATCTGCATGTAGGCATTGCCGGCAAAGACGAGCAGGCCCACCTTGTCGTTTTCGAGACGGTCGATGAGTTTCTCGAGGATGAGCTTAGAACGCTGCAGGCGGCTGATGTCCTGTCCGTCGCCGGTTGAGCTGGCGTTCATCGAGTTGGACACGTCGACGGCTATCATCACTTCGATGCCATGCACTCGCGTGGTGGTCTTGTTGGCTCCGGCGCGCGGTCGTGCCAGGATGATGATGACAGTGGCGAGCAGCAGCAGTTCGAGCGACAGCTTGATCCACGGCTTGTAAGGCGACACGTCGGGCATGAGGTCGCCTATCACTTCCTTGCGGCCGAACACCTCGAGCTGGCGCTGACGCTTGGCTCGGGACCACATGAACAGGCCCGCAGCTGCCGGCAGCAGTAGCAACAGGTAGAGGAATTCGGGATTAGCAAAACTAAACATATCTTATAATTATGTGTCGAGTTTTATATCTATTGTTGTTTTAGAGATGCTGTGCATCAGGGGATGCGGCGCATCACGGTGTAGTCCAATGCAATGTGTAACAGCAGCAACGCCATCAGTGCCAGTGCCCACGGCAGGTAGTAGTCCTCGGTGTGCGAGAAGCGCTGCACGTCCATGTGGGTTTTCTCCAGCTTGTCGATCTCGGCAAAGATGTCCTTGAGCACGCTCTTGCTGGTGGCACGGAAGTATTGTCCTCCTGTAGTGGCCGAGATCTTGCGCAGTGTTGCCTCGTCGATGACCACGGGCATGTTCTGGTACTGCAGGTTGCCTGCAAAGTCACGTGCCACGGGGTAGGGGGCGGTGCCGTTGCTTCCCACACCTATGGTGTAGATCTTGACACCGTACTTCTGGGCTACCTGGGCAGCAGTCACGGGAGCCACGACGCCGCAGTTGTTAGAGCCGTCGGTGAGCAGGATGATGCTCTTAGACTTGGCCTTGCCGTCCTTGATGCGGTTGATGGCGGTGGCGATGCCGTCGCCTATTGCGGTACCGTCCTCGAGCATGCCTATCTGCACCTGGTTGATAGCGTTGACGAGCATCGCGTTGTCCATGGTCATGGGCACCTGGGTGAAGCTCTCCGATGCAAATATCACGAAGCCGATGTTGTCATGGTCGCGGCCGCTGACAAACTGTATCGCAACGTCCTTGGCAGCGTCCAGGCGGTTGGGCGAGAAGTCCTTGGCCAGCATACTGGTGGAGATGTCGAGCGCAACAACGATGTCGGTTCCCTCCACGTCGCTGGTTTCCCAACTGTCGTGGGTCTGGGGACGGCACAGGATCACGATGAGGCATCCAAGCATGAGGAGCTTGATGCCGAACATGGCGTGCTTCATGTAGACCTTCCACGACGTGGGTAGCGACGAGAACGCGCTGGTCGATGACATGCGCATCGTGGGGTGGGAGGTGTTCTGTCTGTATATATACCACGTGATGAGCGGAATATAGAGCAGGAACAGCCACAGCAGGGCGGGGTGAGATAGGTTCGTCATTGCTTGTCCTCCTTCGTTTTCTTGTCCTCACCGGGTTCGTTAGCTTCCTCGTTCTCTACGGGACGTGTTGTCTCGATAAAGTTGACTGCGCGCTGGAATGCCAGCTCGTTGTCGTCGGCCAGCGGTCTGACGTTGGCAAACTTGACGATGTCGGCAATCTCCAGGATCATGCTCAGCTGCTCGTTGACAGCGCGTGTCTCCTCGTTTTTCTTGAGGGTTTCCACGATTTGTGACGATGTCATCTCCATTGCATTGATCTCAAAGCGGCGGTCGATGTAGACACGCAGGATATCGGTCAAGCCGGTGAAGTATTCCTTCTCGTGGCCGTTTTGCCACAGGTTGTCGGCCTTGAGAATCTCCAGGTTCTTGATGGCTTCCTCGTAGGGCGGCAGACGCTTGCGTCTGTTGAGGCCCAGCTTGCGTCCCTTCTTGTACCAGAAGAAGTAGTAGTAGAGGCCGGCGCCCGCGAGGATGAGCCCCAGCAGGTAGGCCCACCAGTAGTCGGCGATTGCATCGGGAACAGCGTCTAACACTTCAAATGGGACCTCCTCCACCGGCTTGAAGTCGCTAATCGACTGCGTGGTGTCAACGGCTACCGGGATAACCTTGATGGTGAGCTTGGAGGTGAATGAAGTGTCCTTGCCGATGACGTAGGGCAGTGGCTTGATGACATACATGCCCGAGTCAAACGACTGCAGGATGATGTCGCGGTTGATCTGTATGCGGCCGTTGCCCAGGTCGGTGGTGTCGGGTACTGTCTTGCCGGCAATCTCCACCATGGCGGTGCACAGCGTGTCGCTCTCTTCCCAGGGGAAAAAGCCATGCTTGTTCTTGTCCTGCACTATCTCGAGGTGCATTGCAGTGACCTTGCCCATGAGCAGCGTGGCCGAGTCGAGCCGGGCTGTCACGGTGGTGTTGCCTGCGCTGGCGGCCATTGTTGTTGCCCCCATTATCAGGAGAAGTGCTATAATTTTGTTTATCAGTTTCATAGGTGTAAATGAACAGTGGTTACATGTTAACCTCTTTTCTTAAACAATGCCATCAGCGACTTGACATAGTCCTCGTGGGTGGCAACGCTCACCAGGTCCACGTTACAGCGCATCACCGTGTCCTGCATTGCCTGCTGGCGGTCATACCACCACTTGTTGTAGGCCTTGCGCACGCTGCTGCTGCTCGTGTTGATCCAGCGGGTCTCGCCGGTCTCGGCATCGAGCACGTTCATCAGTCCCACGTCGGGCATCTGTGCCTCACGGTGGTCATAGACCTGGATGGCTATCAGGTCGTGCTTGTGGTTGGCGATGGACATCGACTTGAAATAGTCGCTGCTATCAATGAAGTCGCTCACCAGGAACGTGGTGCACCGCTTCTTCAACGCGCCGGTCATGAACTCCAGTGCATTGTTGATGTCGGTGCCTCGGCTCTCGGGCTCAAAACTGAGCAACTGCTGAATGAGCAGCAGGATGTGCTTGCGGCCCTTCTTGGGCGGGATGAACTTCTCCACCTTGTCGGTGAAGAAGATGAGCCCCACCTTGTCGTTGTTTTGTATTGCCGAGAAAGCCAGCGTGGCGGCAATCTCGGTCATCATCTCGCGCTTGGCGACGCCCATGGCGCCAAAGTCCTTGCTGCCCGAGACATCGACAACGAGCATCACGGTGAGTTCGCGCTCTTCCTCGTAGACCTTGACGTAGGGTCGGTTGTAGCGCGCGGTAACGTTCCAGTCGATGTCGCGCACGTCGTCACCATACTGGTACTCGCGCACCTCGCTGAAGGTCATACCGCGGCCCTTGAAGGCCGAGTGGTACTCGCCGGCAAATATGTTTTGAGAAAGTCCCTTTGCCTTGATTTCAATACTGCGGACTTTCTTAAGCAATTCGTTTCGTTCCATCACGCGCAGGATCAGGGCACTGCAATCTTGTCAAGGATTTCACTGATAATCTCGTCGGCGCCGATGTTGTTGGCTTCGGCCTCATAAGACAGGCCGATGCGGTGGCGCATCACGTCGTGGCACACGGCGCGCACGTCCTCGGGGATGACGTAGCCGCGTCCCTTGAGGAAGGCATAGGCGCGTGCTGCCAGGGCCATGCTGATTGATGCACGGGGCGAAGCACCGAAGCTGATCATGCCCTTGAGGTCGTTAAGGCCATAGTCGCCAGGGAAACGTGTGGCAAAGACGATGTCCACGATATAGCGCTCAATCTTCTCGTCCACATAGATCTTCTGGACAATCTCGCGGGTCTCCACGATGTCACGGGGTGTCACCATGGGGATGATGCTCTTTTGCTCGGGAGAGATGTTCATCTTGATGATGCTGGCCTCCTCGGCCTTGCTGGGATAGCCTATCACTACCTTCATCAGGAAACGGTCCACCTGGGCCTCGGGCAGGGGATAAGTACCTTCCTGCTCGATGGGGTTCTGGGTGGCAAGCACGAGGAACGGGTCGTCGAGCTTGAACGAGTTTTCACCGATGGTTACCTGGCGTTCCTGCATGGCCTCGAGCAGCGCGCTCTGCACCTTTGCGGGAGCGCGGTTAATCTCATCGGCGAGTACGAAGTTGGCAAACACCGGACCCTTCTTTACCTCGAAGCTTTCCTTCTTGATGCTGTATACCATGGTACCCACAACGTCGGCGGGCAGCAGGTCGGGGGTGAACTGGATGCGGTTGAAACGGGCGTCGATGAGCGACGCGAGGGTCTTGATGGCAAGTGTCTTGGCAAGGCCGGGCACGCCCTCAAGCAGCACGTGGCCATTGGCCAGCAGTGCGATGAGCAGTGAATCCACAAGGTGTTTTTGGCCCACAATCGTCTGGTCCATACCTTGTTTAATCATGTTTACAAAATTGCTTTTACTAGCAATTAAATCATTTAGCTCTCTGATGTTAACAGTTTCGCTCATAGTTATTCTTGTTTTTCCTATATTTTATATCTTTTCAAGGTGCAAAATTATTAAATTGCCGCTAAATGCGCTATATTTTTCCCGTTAATATTATGTATTTTAAGTTAACTATGTTAAAGGGTTACCCATGGTTAGTTAAAAAAACTTTAGACTTTAGTCTAAAATGGGTGGCTTCAATCCTGGGAGTGGATGCAAGCGGTAACCCGCTTGCCACCGGGGGGTGCTCATGGCGGGTCGAGAAAGGGTCTTGGCTGCGCGGACCACGGGGGCTCGCTCATGGCGTGGGGGTAATAAAGTGGTAGCGCGCTGCACTCCCACGGGGGTGTGGGGAAATGCTGCGCGCTGCCGGTTGCTGATATGCAGTGTCGTGCTTTTACTTGTTGTGGCCCTTGGGTTTGGGCAACTGGCCGTTCTCGTACATGAAGTGGGCAAACAGCCTGGTCGACTCTTTCTTTGCCTTGAGCACGCTCTCGGGATTGTCGGGGTCGATGCCATATTTCTCGCGGGGAGGAATCACTACCACTGTACCGGGTTTGATGCGGTTGGGGTTGGGGATGATGTCCTTGTTCTCCTCGTAGATGTATACCCAGAAGTCCCGGTTGCCATAGTGCTTGCGGGCAATGCGGGTGAGATACATGGTCTCGGTACACGTGTCGGTAACCACTTTGTTCTCAACTGGTTGCTCGGGTGCCTGGACTTCGGTTCCCTGTGCAAACTCGTCATCGATTTCCTCGCTAGTCTCGTTGGTGGGCTCAATCTCCACGTAGGCCTCGTCCTGGGCCGATGTCTGCTCGGTGGCAGGCTGGTCGTCCTGGTTGCCCTTGGCGTCCTGTTTGCCGCTGTAAGCGCCCAGTGAATATACGCCCCACAGCAGCAACACGATCACGAGCATGGCTACCGCACCATAGGCAACGCCCTTGACGAGTGACTTGCGTGCGATGTCGCGCTTGGCGCGTTCAAACTCCACGATGGGGTGTTCCTCGTTCTCGATTGGCTCGGCAAAGCCCGGTGTGCTATCGTCGGGAGTGGCTTCGGTAACCACAGGGGCAGCGGTTTCTTCGGCTACGGGTGTTGCGATTGGATCTGCAACGGGAAGGGCGGGAGGCACGGATGCGGGCTCTTCGGTCTGTACAGCGGCCACCGGAGTTGTCTCGGTAGTTGTCTCGGCTACGGGCTCAGGAACCTCGACCGGTGTTTCCTGCCCGTCTTCGGAGGCTGGAACTTGTGAGGTTCCCACCTCTACCTCGGTGTCAGGGACAACGGGTTCACTGAACGCTGGAGGAGTGACTGCAGGAGCTTCGGTGTCAGCTGGTTGCTCTGGAACTTTGGGCTCAGTTGGTGCGACTTGCGGAGCCTCAGTTGCCACGGGAATAAAAGGCGGCGGTGTTAGCATTGCAGGAGCTTCGCCCACAGGTTCATCGATGGGTTCCACGACAGGTTCCTCGATGGGTTCCTCGACAGGTTCCTCAGTGGGTTCCACGACAGGTTCCTCAATGGGTTCCACGACAGGTTCCTCAGTGGGTTCCACGATGGTGTCCTCTAGGGGCTCGTCGGTGAGGACCTCGGGCATGACGTCGCCGTTGATGGCAGCCAGCTGCTCGTCGGTGATGTCGTCGCTCAGGACCACTGTGTCAAAGTGTGAGAACGGTTCGTTGAGGGCATCGGCGAGCGACTTGGCGGGGGTGAACACCAGGCGGTTGTGGGTGGGTATCTCCACCTCTTGGCCGGTGTTGACGCTCACGCTCTTGCGCGGTTTCACGCTCTCAACCTTGAATTGTCCCAGGTTCTTGATGCGCACGCTCTCGCCGGCTATGAGTGTCTGTGAAATAGTGGCAAACAGTTCCTTAAGGAACAGCTCGCTCATGCGCTTGGAGGTGTTGGTGACCTGAGCCACCATCTCCACCAGTTCGGGGAATGTGATCTTGCCGTTCATCTTAAGGGATTATTTGAGTTTGTTCTTGAGTACATTACTTATCTTGAAAGACAGCACCACCTTGGGTGGCACGAGCATGCGTTTACCGTTGCCCGGATTTATCACGATCCGTTCATTCTTTTTCTTTGCCTCAAAGGTGCCAAAACTGGGGATGGCAATGCTGTCGAGTTCGCCGCAACGGGTCGTGACAACGTCGGTGAAGGCATCGAGCAGTTTGCTCACGTCCTCAGTGCTGCGGCCCAATTTCTCGGCCACTAGCCCCACAAGTTTCTTTTGTTCCATCGTTCAATGAGATTTCTATCAAAATGCAAAGATACGATTTTTTAACGAAAGACAAAAGACCACAGGCTAAAAAACTGTGGTGACGGGGTGTTATATTGCTGCCTAGAGTCAACTTGCCAAGTAGCGGCTTGCGGTCATTAACCACAAGTGTGCCCATGTAGAGCCCTGGAACACTGTAGTTGTGCCACGGCGCCCGGCGTTGCATCGAGTGTCGCGTCTCGGATTTGACCAGCGGCATTTACTTGAACAGGAGTGGGAGGAACTCGGAGAGGTAGATGCGCCAGTTGCGCCACTCGTGGCCGCCCTTGGTCTCGAAGTAGGTGTATCGCATGCGGTTCTTGTCGAGCTTGCGGGTAAACTGTGCGTTGTCCTTGTAGAGGAAGTCGTCCTCGCCGATGCCTATCCAGTAGAGCTTGGGGCGTTGCTGGAACTGTGTCTTGAGTTTCTCGTCCAGGTTGTCATAGATGGGCGACTCGATGCCCGCCTTGGGAGTGATGGCGGCCGAGAAGAGGCCCACGTAGGCATAGTCGCTGGGGTTGTTGGCACTGATGTAGAGCGAGTGGTAACCACCCATCGACAGGCCGGCGATGGCGCGTTTGCGCTTGGTTGTCGACACGCGGTAATGACTCTCGACATAGCTCACGATGTCTTTAAATGATGTTTCAAACGTTCCTTCCATCCACTGCTTGTGTGAGAAGGTGGGGTTCACCAGGCCTGTCTCGGCAGCCCCGGGTGCCGCGTTCTCGTCGACATTGCCGTTGGGCATGACGATGATCATGGGCTCGGCCTTGCCGGCGGCGATGAGGTTGTCGGCAATCTGTGCCGCGCGGCCGTGCTCGAGCCATGCGGTCTCGTCGCCTCCCGAGCCATGCAGCAGGTAGAGAACGGGATAGCGGGTGTTGCCCTCGCCATATCCTGCCGGGGTGTAGACACTCATGCGGCGCTTAGTGCCCAGGGTTGGCGAGTCATACCACACCTGCGACACGGTGCCGTGGTCCACGTTGGTCACGCTGTAAAGGCAGGGCTCGTTGTCGCCGTCGATGATGAACATGCTCATCACCGTTGACACGTCGCGTATCGAGTACACGTTGTTGCAGTCGTTGACCTTCACGCCGTCAACGATGAAGTTGTAGCGGTAGAGCTCGGGCTGTAGCGGGGCGGTGGTGAAAGTCCAGGTGCCGTCGTCGTTACGAGTCATGGTGGTGTCGCTGGTGTAGTCCAGATGCAGACGTACTTGACGGGCCTCGGGTGCCTTGATCGAGAAGGTTACCGAGCGGTCGCTGTTGATGGCGGGAGCACCCTTGGCTCCACCGTGGAGCTCTTGCTGAGCGTTGGCACCGAGCAACGCCGTTGCTGCCAGTGCGGTGATGATGGTTCGTTTCATGTTGCGTTGATGGTGGTTGTTAATATTCCTTGTTGAGCGCTTCTTCCAGCATCTCGCGCCAGTCCTCGCCGTTGCCGGGCTGCAGGGTGTGGATTCCCAGTGCCGCAGCGGCCTTGACATTGTGGGGGCTGTCGTCGATGAAGATTGTCTCGTTGGGGTCGGCATTCTCGCCCTCGAGCATCATCTCGAAGATGCGTGCATCGGGTTTCATCACCTTGCATTCATAGCTCAGGTAGAGCTTGTCAAAGTAGTGGTCCACGGGGTTGCCGTTGCCGTCAAAGTCGTTGCTGCGTGCCCATTGCATCATGTAGGGGTTAGTGTTAGACAGCAGGCTGACGCGGTAGCCGCGCTTGCGCAGGTCCTGGATGGCGTCGAGGATGTACTGGTGCATGCACTTGTAATATCCCGTCCAACCATAGTAGCAGTCGTCAAGGGTCATTTCCTTGCCCGCCAGTTTGCTGAGTTCCTGGCGAAAATCCTCGGCGGTAATCTGGCCGCTCTCGAGCTGCCCGAAGATGCCCACCTGGGTGAATGCGTCCAGATAGGACTTAGCGTCATTGAATCCTATTTCCTCGAAGTGCCTGATAGCGCGGTTCTTGTCGATTTCAAACACCACACCACCCAGGTCAAACACGATATTCTTGATCTGTGCCATATTGTTTTTCTAGTTCATGTTGTGAATAATGTTGCAAAGGTAATGATTTTTGGCATGGAAATTGCGATTGAACGGATAAAATCTATTACTTTTGTATCATCATTATTAAAACTTAGTGAAATGGGACTGATTTACGAGAAGAAAAAAGACGATGACAATGACGCTCTTGACTTCATGCAGCTGAGGGAAGCGCAGCAAGCCACACAGAATATTGTGGCGGGCAGTGTGACATCTCCGCGCCCCTATGACGTGGAAAAGAAACAGCAGGTCGACCGCAAACCGCAGGTGGAACAGCGTCCCAAGTGATACAGCCTGCAGCTCTCACCGTGGCCGTAGTCTGTTAAGGGAGGTGTGTGATGAATCGAGATAATACAAATGCCTGGTTCTCAAGGTAGAGACCAGGCATTTGACATGTATAGGGGAAAAAGATTATTCGTAGACCTTGGGTGTTGTCTGGCCCTTGAGCACCGAGATGGCGTTCATTGCCAGAGCCTCGAGCTCGTCCTCGCCGGGATAGACGTGGGTGGGAGCGAGCCATGACACGCGTTCCATGATGCGTTCCACCAGGTATTCCCATCGCGCCATGCCGCCGGTGAGGATGATGGCATCGACCTTGCCACACAGCACTGCAGCCTGTGCGGTGATGTTCTTGGCGATGTGGTAAGCCATGGCGTTGACATAGAAAATGGCTTTCTCGTCGCCGTCCTTAATGCGGCGGTCAACTTCCAGCATGTCGTTGGTCCCCAGCAAGGCGGTGAGTCCGGCTTGCCCTGCGATGCGTTTGAGCAGTTCGTCCTCGGTGAAGCGTCCGCTGTAGCACAGCCTGATGAGGTCCACTGCGGGCAGCGAACCGGCACGTTCGGGCGAGAAGGGTCCCTCGCCGTCGAGGGCGTTGTTGGCGTCCACTGCCTTGCCGTGGTCGTGGGCAGCGATCGAGATGCCTCCGCCCAGGTGGCACATGATAAGGTTAAGCGCCTCGTAGGTGGTGTTGTGCTCGCGAGCAAAGCGTCGTGCCATGGCGCGCTGGTTGAGCGCGTGCCAAATGCAGATGCGCTTCATCAGCGGTGAACCACACACGCGTGCATAGTCGTTCAACTCGTCGGTGACACCGGGGTCGGCGATGAAACTGCGGCATCCGGGTATGTCCTTGGCGATCTCGTGCGCGATGAGGCAGCCCAGGTCACATGCGTGCTGGTGGTCGGCGTTGCGGGTGTCGTGCATCATCTGCTCGTTCACCTCATACACGCCGCCGCTCAGGGGCTTGGTAAGTCCCCCGCGGCCAATCACGGCAGCAAATTCAAAGGGGATGTCGTTGTGCCTGAGTTCGTCAATGATGAGTTGCTTGCGGAATTCAAATTGGTCGGTGGCCTTGGTGAATTGTTCCAGGTCCTGGGCCTTGTGGGTAATGCTTTTCACCAGTAATGGTGTGTAATTGTCGTAAACCGCAATCTTGGTCGACGTTGAACCGGGGTTGATGACGAGTATCAGCATATGATGTAATTTAAAGGTTTAATCGTTTAAAGGTTTAATCGTTTTACAGTTTGATTAATAATCGTTTAACTGGGTAACTGTGGTCGTTTTTTTGTGCTTACAGTGATGCGACGGCCAGGCTGTAGAACTTGGACTGGGTGCTGTCGCTGCGCGAGGACACCACGACGGGTACCGACGGGCCTTGTAACAGGCCTGCGGTCTGGGCTCCGGCAAAGAGGGTGAGGGTCTTGTAAAACGAGTTTCCGGCCTCGATGTCGGGAAACACGAGTGCGTCGGCCTCGCCCTCGATGGGTGAGTTGATACCCTTGGTGCGCAGGCTCTCCACGCAGCATGCGGTCTTCACGTCGAGCGGACCGTCCACGATGCTGCTTCCCCAGGTTCCCTGGGCGGCCATTGTGGCAATTTCCTTGTAACCTGCGGTGAAGGGGAAATGTTTCTCGTTGACTTTCTCGCTGCAGTGTACCAGTGCCAGGCGCGGGGTGTCAATGCCCATCTTATGTCCCATGGCAATCAGATATTCAATCTGCTTGATGCGTTGCTCGTGGGTGGGGTAGGGTATAACGGCAGCGTCGCTGAACATCAGCAGTTTGCTGTAAGACGGAATCTCGGCTACAGTTACGTGGGTGAGGACGTTGCCCTTGGGCAATATGCCGGTCTCTTTGTTGAGGACGGCGCGCAACAGGTTGTCGGTGTTGATAAGACCTTTCATCAGCACGTCGGCCTTGCCGTCGCGCACGAGTGCAACGGCCATGGCTGCAGCCTCGTCGGGGGTGGCTGCGTCAATGAAATTTATGTGCTCGCGATGAGGCTGAAGGAGGTCCAGTTGTTCAAGTTGCTTCATGCATCCCACAAACACGGCTTCGATAAATCCATGTTCCAGTGCTTGAGCCACGGCGTGCTGTGTGGAATCATCAGCTGCCCACACAACGGCCACTTTTTTTCTCATACCCTTGGCGGCAAGATGCTCAATGATGTTGCCGAAGGACTTAATTTTACTCATACAAAATAATTAGGCTAGTATTTAATTATATAGTTAAGCAGTGCAAAGTTACCTATTTTGCACAGAGCTAACGAAATATATTTTGTTAAAAAATGTAATAAATGTTGTACAACATAAAATCACTCCTGTGCCAGGCAGGTCCCGCATCGTGTCATGATTAGATATTAACACTCTGAGCACTTAATTGAAATTTTTTTGCCGTTTTTTTTTGAAGATACACGAATAAACTATATCTTTGCAATGTTTACTAAATAACAAATAATTATAAAACTATGAAGAAATTACTATCGATAGCATTGGCGCTAGTTGCATTTGCAGCCTCGGCGCAAACCGCTGACTTGAAAACAGAAGGGAAATCAGCTAAAGACGTTGTTCCCGCAAGCTGGGAAAAAGTTCAAAGCGTAGTCAAGGATATCAACAAAGACGGTATCAAGGACCTGGTAGTGATAGCTGTTCCCACTAATGCCGACAAGATGTTTAAACGTGATGACGGATTTGTTATCAACATGAACGAACCCGTGGTGGCTGTCTACCTGGGCAAGAAAGACGGAGGATACAAGTTGCTGCGCAAGGCCACTAACGTCATTCCCGCTCAAGACGAGTTCGTGTTCATCGAGAACACCAACGTCGCTGTAAATTCCAAGGGCGTTATCACCGTTTCTTACAGCACATTCAGTTCGGCTGGCAGTTATACTAATGACACACGCAAGCTGCAGTATCGCTATCAGGACGGCGACGTCTACCTGATTGGTCTTGATGATTCGGGTTATAACCGTGCCACTAACAGCACGTCAGTGGTAAGCACTAATTTCCTCACAGGCAAGAAAAAAGTCATGGAAGGCGGCAAGGAAAGCTGGGAAACTGTAGCCAAGAAACCGTTGTTCAAGATGGGTGAGGAGATAGAGGAATAATCCTCCCGCCCGGTACAACTCAGGCTAGATACAATGCAGGCTCGCATCTACCATCTAATGGGTGCGGGCCTGTGTTCTTTTTATGTGGGTTCTTCTTATTATTTTATGTCTCTGCGGTCTCGACAACGGGCGCTGGTGCTTCATTATTAGCCGCCTGTTCCTTTAGGTGCCGCTTGAGCTTGTTGCACATAGGCACAAAGATGATTACCGACACCAGGCCCGAGATGGCGGCGCAGGTGACAGGGATAATCATGTTGAACACCAGCTCGATGTCTTGCTTGGCAATGATGATAGAAAACCACTTGATGGCCTGGCGGCGCACCACGATAAACATGGCGCGTGATGCCTTGGCAACATACTTGGGGCCCAAGCGCTTTACCAGTTGCCTGCTGAGCCATCCCATCACGCTCTTCATCTTTTGCAGCAACGGGTATTTGCCCAGCATCAGCCCTGAAGACTCTATGCTGACGATGGTCTCGATGCTCTTTTCTTTTTTCTCCTTGAGGTTCACGTCAAGGCCATAGACCTGCATGATCTGCTGCATGGCGATGTAGAGGCATGCCTGGAAGAATGCGAGGTCAAGGACGATGGCTATCACGATGCCCCATATACTCTCGGGAAAAGAAGTGGCAAACGACATGACGAACACCATCAGCCCGAAGCGGCGTATGATGCGGCGGTGGCACTTGTCCTGCTGTTCCTCGGTGAGGATGCTTGCCAGCGAAGTGCTCATCGCTTTCTCGTACATTTCCTCCTCGTTGTCCTTGAAATAGCGATGCACGATATTGCGCACTATCTTCTCGCGGTTTACCTGCACGACATTGATCTTGAGCAACTGCCTTAGCAGCCACTCATACCTGCCGATGAGATAGTTGACGAGATTGGTGATGCGTGAAAACATTTTACGGACGGTCTTCAATAATTAATTGTGATTGCAAAGGTAGTCTATTTTTCTCAACTATTCAACTTTTTTGGGGGTGAAAAGCATGTAATAGAAAGTAAAGAGTGAAAAAAGGCGGTTTGCAAGGGGAAATCGTGAAGTGCATGCAGTACCCCTCCCTAGGGTGACGGATAGAACAAAAATGTGCAAACGTTTGCGTAAAAGAAATAAAACTATGTACGCGCGCAAGCGGGGGAGTGTATTGATAAATATATTAAATTTGTAATCGTGAATGTAACCGAGATTGAACATATGCTCACCAGTCATGGAATACGCCCCACCGCTAACCGCATCGTGGTGGTGCAGGCCATGGCGCGCCATCAGGGTTCTTACTCGCTTGCCGAGCTCGAGCAGGAGATAGGGACGATTGACAAGAGCGGCATCTTCAGGACTCTAACCGTTTTCAAGGAAAATCATCTCGTGCATGTGCTTGAGAGCAGTGGCGACGGAGTGCGCTACGAGCTGTGCCTGAGCCATGACCACGAGCAAGACGACGACACCCACGTGCATTTCTACTGTGAACAATGCGGCAAGACAATATGCTTGCCTGCTCTTGCTATTCCCCCTGTTGACCTGCCCGGGGAGTATGAGATGCACACCGTCAACTACGTCGTCAAGGGGCTGTGCCCCTCATGCCGTGCTAAGCAGCGCTAAGCGACTTAGCCACTTGCAGACGCAGGGTTAACTGCCTGTTCGTCCTCTATTGCTTCACACCCTACAGATGCTTACTATTTACTTACTTACTTATTAAATAAACCTAAAATGAAGAAATTATTTGCTACTCTGTTGCTCTGCCTTGTTGCTCTGCAATCACTGGCAGCGTTTGTGGGTGGCCGCACGGATTTCCGCGACGAGACCATCTACTTCGTGATGACAACCCGTTTCTATGACGGAGACAAGTCCAACAACACCTATTGCTGGGACGGCGCTAAGGATGCCGCCAATCAGGACCCCAACTGGCGTGGTGACTTCAAGGGCCTCATCCAGAAACTTGACTACATCAAGGCTCTGGGCTTCACTGCAGTGTGGGTGACTCCCATTGTCCAGAACGGCTCAGGCTTTGACTACCATGGCTACCATGCTATGGACTTCAGCCAGGTGGACAAGCGCTACGAGAGCGAGGACTGCAGTTTCCAAGACCTCATTGACGCTGCCCATGCACGCGGCATGAAGGTGATCCTCGACATCGTGCTTAACCACACCGGTAACTTCGGCGAGGGCAACCTGTGCAAACTCTTCACTCGCGACTACACCAAGCCCCAGAGCGACCTGGACCAGTGCATGATCCCCTTCACCAAGAAAGACGGTGGACAGCTCCAGGACAACTACCGCAGTCTGCCCGGCGGACAGCAGTACAGCGACCGCCTCACCAAGATGAAGAATACCGACAACCAGAACCACGACGTGCACAACCTGTGGCACCACTACGGCAACTTCAACTGGGATGAGCCTAACCGCTGGTGGGCACAGATTGCTGGTGACTGCGTGGACCTCAATACCGAGAACCCCCAGACCTATCAGTACCTCATCGACTGCTACGGCTCGTTCATCAAGATGGGTGTGGACGGTTTCCGCATCGATACCGGTGGTCACATCAGCCGCCTCACCTTCAACGCTGCTTTCGTTCCCGCCTTTGAGGCACTGGGCGAGCAGTACAAGAGCAAGCGCCTCAACGGCTGCCCCTTCTTCATGTATGCCGAGGTGTGCGCCCGTTTCCAGGGTAGCGTGACCTATCGCGACCAGCCCTCGCTCTCTCCCTACTTCTACACATGGAAGAGCCCCGAGTCACTGGTTTCTAAGTGGAACACTGACGGTTCTTACTGGGACAAGATTGCCATCTTTGAGAGCACTGATCCCTCAACTCTCGACAATCAGAACCTCTGTCTCCAGGAGGCAACGATGAATGGTAGCTCAAGCTCACAGCCCCGCAGCAACAACGCTCTGCTCAACGGCAACAACTACCACACTCCCGACTACAGCCAGGCTAGCGGCCTCAACATCATCGACTTCCCCGTGCACTACGGCTTCAATAGCGTGGGCAACATCTGGGGTCTCTTTGGTCAGGACAACTTCTACAACGACGCTACCTATAATGTAGTGTATGTTGACTCTCATGACTACTGCCCCGGTCCCAACGACGGCGTGCGCTTCAACGGCGGCACCGACCAGTGGGCCGAGAACATGTCGTTCATGTTCACCTTCCGCGGCATCCCCTGCGTGTACTACGGCAGTGAGATTGAGTTCCGCAAGGGCGTGACCATCGACAAGGGCCCCGAACTGGCCCTCAAGAACTCCGGCCGTGCTTACTACGGCGGTTACATCACCGGCGACCTCAAGGTGAGCGACTTTGCCCAGGTTGAGAGTGCAAGCGGCAACGTGCAGGCTACACTGTCTTATCCCCTGGTGCGCCACCTCCAGCGCCTCAACCAGATCCGTGCCGCTATCCCCGCCCTGCGCAAGGGTCAGTATAGCCTCGACGGCTGCAAGGCAAGCAATGGCTTCGCGTTCAAGCGCCGTTACACCGAGGGCAGCACCGACAGCTACGTGCTGTGTACCCTCAACAGCGGTGCCACATTCTCTAATGTGCTCAACGGCACCTACACCGATGCCATCACCGGCGACAAGATCACTGTGACCAACGGCACTCTCACCACTCCCTCGTTCAGCGGCAAGGGTAACATGCGCATCTACGTGCTCAACGGCCCCGGCAAGATTGGCCAGGACGAGCCCTTCCTCTACGGCGGTTCTAAGCCCTCAAGCAACGTCCTCGCATGGGACGGTCACGAGGAGGACGGCGATCCCGACACCAAGTACATCACCGGCGGTGGTGGCGGCGACGATCCCGACCCCATCGACCTCGAGGTTTACACCCCCATCGTTAACGAGGACGACTACAGCGTCTTCTACGAGGCTCCCCTCAACGTGAACAACATCACCACCTGGGTGTGGTCAAACAGCGGCAACTACACCGGCGGCAGCTGGCCCGGCCAGAAGATGAAACTCATGGGCTGCACTCCTGACAGCACCCGCAAGATCTTCAAGTGGGAATATGAAGGCGACCTCACTAGCGAGCCCGCTAACATCATCTTCGTTGTTGACGGTAACCAGACAGCCGACCTCACTTACCGCAACCACGGCTACTATGTAGACGGCACCTGGAAGCGCGAGATCACCAACTACGAGTCACCCGCTCCCACAGTGGCTATCGATAAGGGCAGCGGCCGCTACGACGGTCAGGTAGAGGTTACCATCACTGCCAGCGACGCCAAGGCAACCATCGTCTACACTACCGACGGCACTAAGCCCACCGCTAACAGCAAGACTGCAACCGGCATGGTTAAGCTCACGTTTGTTGACAACACCGTGCTCACCGCCGGCGTTCTCTACGAGGGCAACGTGCGCAACGTGATTTCACGCGAGTACATCCTCCATGGCTTCAACCCCACCACTGCAACCATCTACCTCAAGGATCCGTTTGCAGCGCCCAACAACTGGAACAACCTTTACTTCTATGCTTGGGACAGCAAGGGTGCTCTGCTGGGCAGCTGGCCTGGTATGCTCATGGGTAGCTCGGCAACCACAACAGTCAATGGCGACAAGTTCTACTTCCACACCTTTGACGTGACCGCCGAGGATTATGTATTCAACATCATCTTCAACCAGGGTGACGGCAGCCACCAGACAGTGGACATCACCGGCCTCAAGAAGGACACTTACTTCGAGATTGCATCGACCAGCAACAAGTACACCGTAAACGACATCACCGACCAGTATGCTCGCTTGACTGGTGACGTGAACGGCGACGGCGTTATCGATGTGGCTGATGTGAACTGCGTACTCAACGTTGTAGTAGGCGCTGAGGAAGCCGCTAAGTACAGCGGTCGTGCCGACGTGAACGGCGACGGTACCATCGATGTATCAGACATCAACGCCCTCATCGACGTCGTGCTCAGCATGTAATTAGTTCAATAAAGGTTTAATTTTGTAAAGGTTTAATTTTGTAAAGGTTTAAAAGTTTAATCGTTTAAAGGTTTAACCGTTTAAAGGTTTAACCGTTTAACCGTTAAAGGGTTTACCCCTTAACCCTTTAACCCTTTAACCCTTTATCAACCCTTTATCAATCCTTTATACACAGTAATAAAAACACGGGGATACCTCAACTGCGAGGCATCCCTGTGTTGTGTATATGTCAATGTGTCAGTAGGTTGAGATAGGTTTTGTGACAAGTTGGCAGGTATTGTGACATGAATTGTGGTTTTTGTGGGATGGAATGGATGTTGCCCTTGGTGATGTAAATCCAAGAAAGGAAAAATACTATGAACTTTAACAACTTTACAATTAAGAGCCAAGAGATGATTCAGCGTGCTGTGGAGATAGCACGCAATCGTGGCAACCAGAGCATTGAGCCCGAACACATGCTCAGTGCGTTGATTACGGGCAATGACACCGTGGTCAAGTATCTGCTGCAGAAACTTGACGCCAATGTGCCGCAAATCGAGCGTTCGGTTGAGAACGCTGTGTCACGCCTGCCTCAGGTGCATGGCGGTGACGCTTACCTGAGCAACACCAGCACACAGGTCCTCGACAAGGCCATGAAGGTGGCACAAGAGAACGGTGACCAGTATGTGACCATCGAGGCCATCTTCACCGCACTGTTCATGGTTAACTCGGCAGCGTCCACCGCGCTTAAGGAGAGCGGTATAACCCTCAACGAACTCAAGGCTGCTGTGCAGGAACTGCGCAAGGGCAAGAAGGCTACCGAGCAGGGAGCCGAGGACCAGTACAACGCCCTCGCCAAGTATGCCGTCAACCTCAACGAGCGTGCCCAGCAGGGCAAGCTTGACCCCGTCATCGGGCGTGACGACGAGATACGCCGCGTGCTCCAGATACTGAGCCGACGCACCAAGAACAACCCCATTCTCATAGGCGAGCCGGGTACCGGTAAGACCGCTATCGTTGAGGGGCTGGCGCAGCGCATCGTGCGCGGCGACGTGCCCGAGAACCTCAAGCGCAAGCAGGTGTTCTCGCTCGACATGGGTGCGCTCATCGCCGGCGCCAAGTACCAAGGCGAGTTTGAAGAGCGACTCAAGGCCGTGGTGCAGGAGGTGACCCAGGCCGAGGGAGAGATAATCCTGTTCATCGACGAGATACACACCCTGGTGGGGGCAGGCAAGAGCAACGGCGCGATGGATGCCGCCAATATCCTCAAGCCAGCGCTCGCACGTGGCGACCTGCGTAGCATCGGAGCCACCACTCTCGATGAGTACCAGAAGTACTTTGAGAAAGACAAAGCCCTCGAGCGCCGTTTCCAGATCGTGATGGTTAACGAACCCGATGAGGAGAGCGCCATCGCCATCATGCGCGGACTCAAGGAGAGATATGAGAACCACCACAAGGTGCGCATCAAGGACGATGCCATCATTGCCGCCGTGGAGCTGAGCCAGCGCTACATCAGCGACCGTTTCCTGCCCGACAAGGCCATTGACCTTGTCGATGAGGCTGCCGCCAAGCTGCGCATCGAGATGGACTCGGTGCCCCAGGGTCTGGACGAAATTTCGCGCAAGATTGCCCAGCTCGAGATCGAGCGCGAAGCCATCAAGCGCGACGGCGACACGCAGTGCATTGCCGAGCTCGATGCCACGCTGGCCCAGCTGCGCGAGAACGAGAGCGAGTACAACGCCAAGTGGAAGAGCGAGAAGGAACTCATCAACCGCATACAGCAGAACAAGATCGACATCGAGCAGCTCACCTTCGAGGCCGAGCGTGCCGAGCACAACGGCGACTATGCCCGCGTGGCTGAGATACGCTACTCCAGCATCCGCAACAAGGAAGAGGAGAACCGCCGCCTGCAGGAGAAACTGCGCGAGATGCAGGGCGACAAGGCCCTCATCAAGGAAGAGGTCGACAGCGACGACATCGCCGGCGTGGTATCGCGCTGGACAGGCATCCCTGTCACCAGGATGATGCAGAGCGAAAAGGAGAAACTCCTTCACCTCGAGGAAGAACTCCACAAGCGCGTGATAGGCCAGGACGAGGCCATTCGTGCCATCAGCGACGCCGTGCGACGCAGCCGTGCAGGCCTCAACGACCCGCGCCGCCCCATAGGGTCGTTCATCTTCCTCGGCACCACCGGCGTGGGCAAGACCGAGCTGGCCAAGGCACTTGCCGACTACATGTTCAACGACGAGAACATGATGACGCGCATCGACATGAGCGAGTATCAGGAGAAGTTCTCGGTGACCAGGCTTATCGGTTCGCCTCCGGGCTACGTGGGATATGACGAGGGCGGACAGTTGACCGAGGCGGTGCGCCGCAAGCCTTACAGCGTGGTGCTCTTTGTCGAGATCGAGAAGGCTCACCCCGACGTGTTCAACGTGTTGCTGCAGGTGCTCGTCGACGGCCGCCTCACCGACAACAAAGGACGCACCGTCAACTTCAAGAACACCATCATCATCATGACCTCTAACCTGGGGTCGGCACTCATACGTGAGCGCTTTGAACACCTCACCGAGGCCAACCGCGGGCAGGTCATCGAGTCGACCCGCAACGAGGTGATGGGTATGCTCAAGCGTACCATCCGTCCCGAGTTTCTCAACCGCATCGACGAGGTGCTCATGTTCTCGCCGCTCAACAGCCGTGAGATTGAACAGATTGTCGAGATACAGCTCAAGGCCGTGGCATCGATGCTCCGCAAGAACGGCATCACGCTTGAGTTCACTCCCAGCGCAGTTGAGCTGCTTGCCCAGGCAGGCTTTGATCCCGAGTTTGGCGCTCGTCCCGTGAAGCGTGCCATCCAGAACCTTGTCCTCAACCAGTTGAGCAAGGACATCATCGGTGGGCGCGTTGACCGCAACAAGCCGGTGACCATCGATGCCACCGGAGGCTCGCTCACGATGAGCAACACATGACACGGCGCTGTACCGTCGTCTATCCGGGTAAATGAAAAAAAGCCGATCCGCACCAGTGGACCGGCTTTTTGTCGTGTTCGCCCAGCACGAACGTATTCTAACGGGTGTAAGTCCCCAAGCCGCCCTGACAGTGGGAAGGCTACAGCCGAAGGCAAGGGTGTCCATCGTGA
>JAZQPG010000094.1:0-7835 GCA_045628365.1 Sodaliphilus sp.
GACCACACCCAGCTCCATGCACAGCTTCTGGGAGTTGAGCAAGGTGATTCCCGAGGGCAAGTTCTGCCTCACCACGGTCGATACCATCTTCCGCGAGCCCGACTTCGCCCGCTACATACAGGCCTTTGAGGCCGACGGCGAGCACGATGGCATGTGGGCGGTGACACCCTTCATCGAGGACGAGAAACCTCTCTATGTAGATGTAGATAACGACCTCGACATGAACATCACCGCATTCCGCGACCAGCCATGGGACGGGGCAAAATATGTGTCGGGAGGTATCTACGCTATGGACAGCAAGGCATTCAAAGTGCTGGACCATTGCATAGAGAGCAACATCTCACGCATGCGCAACTTCCAGCGCGCGCTCGTCGATGCTGGTCACAGACTGCAAGCGTTCTCCATCGACAAAATCATCGACGTGGACCACGCCAGCGACATCGAAGTAGCACAGAAATTTATATCAGAATAAAAAGAAACAGCAAGTCGAGCGTTTCGTAGCGACTCCCCGACGAGCGTTTCGTTAAAAATTACCGATTATGGCAGAAATCACAATTGCCGGCATCTTGCGTGCCGGTGCTTATTCGTCCAACCACATAGGCAACGACACCGCAATATTCAACGCCGTTGCCGACCAACTGCGCAAGCGCGGTTGCCTCGTGAACATCTACAGCGAGGACCAGTTCAACAAGAACGGTGTGAAGGAAGACATCATCCTCAACATGTGCCGCGAGCGCGCTTCGATCGCACGCCTGCAGCAGTGTGAGGACGAGGGCAAGCTGGTCATCAACTCGGGCTACGGCATCGAGAACTGCACCCGCGAGCGCATGACACGCATCCTGCTGGGCAACAACATCCCTTATCCCGAGAGCCTCATCGTCAACACCAACGAGAACGTGAAACCCCTTATCAAGGAGGCCGGTTTCCAAAGCTGCTGGATCAAGCGCGGCGACTTCCACGCCATGCACAAGGAGGACGTGAGCTATTGCCGCCACGCCGACGAGGCACAGGAGGTGCTCCAGGAGTACTTCTACCGCGGTATCACACGTGCCGTGATCAACGTGCACCTGGTGGGCGACCTCATCAAGTTCTACGGCATCAAGGGCAGCCCCTTCTTCTACTGGTTCTACCCCTTTGACGAGGGGCACAGCAAGTATGGCTTGGAGCAGATCAACGGCCGCTCGCAGGGACTCAAGTTTGATGAGGAACACCTTAAGGACATCTGCAACCGTGCCGCCGAGGAGTTGAACACCGTCATCTATGGCGGCGACTGCATCGTGGGCGAGGACGGCGAGGTGCGCATCATCGACTTCAACGACTGGCCTAGCTTCGCTCCCTGCCGCGAGGAGGCTGCTCCCCACATCGCTAAGGCCGTGCTGGCTATCATCAAGGAGCAGAAGAACAAGTAAGGAAACATAAAGGGTTATTTAGATGAATTTTAAAGAACTTAAACAACAATACAAGGCGTCGCTCAAGTCGATGGACACCGAGGAACACATTGACCTGGCGTTCTACCGCCCCATGGGCTTCGCATGGGCCATCCTCTTTGCCAAACTCGGCATCTCGCCCAATGTGGTGACCATCGCCAGTATTTTCCTGGGCGTGGGTGGCGGCATCCTGCTATACTTCGGTGCCGATCCCTATATTTGGCTCAACTATGTGGGCATCTTCCTTATCATCTGGGCCAATACCTATGACAGTGCCGACGGCCAGCTGGCACGCCTCACCAAGCAGTATTCGCGCATAGGCCGCATCCTCGACGGCGTGAGCGGTGACTTCTGGTTTGTAGCCATCTACATCGCCATCGTGTTCAGGGAGATAGACTTTGGTGACAACCTGCTGGGTGACTACTTTGGCAGTCATGCCTGGCTCATCTGGGTAATCGCCGTGGCGGCTGGTGTTTGTCACGCTAAGCAGGCAGCTATGGCCGACTACTACCGCCAGTTCCATCTCTTCTTCCTCAAGGGCGAGGAGGGCAGCGAACTTGACAGCACCGAGCAACTCGACAAGGAGAACGCCGGCCTCACGTGGAGCGGCAACTTCATGAAGAAACTCACCATGATGTTCTATCGCAACTACACTGCTAATCAGGAAGTGATGACACCGCGCATGCAGGAGCTGCGCCGCGCGCTCAAGGAACGTTATGGCAAGGCTATTCCCCAGGAATTCCGCGACTCGTTCCGCCTCAAGAGTCTGCCGCTGATGAAGTATACCAACATGCTGTCGTTCAACACCCGCATCATCGCGATGTTCCTCTCGGTAATCTTCAAGATGCCGTGGCTGTACTTCGCCTTTGAGCTCGTTGTGCTCAACACCATGATGGTCTACATGATCGTGCGCCACGAGAAGATCTGCAAGAAATCGCTTAGCGAGATAAAGTAACACCGACACCTTATATACATTATATTATATATGGACAAGATACAAAACATCACAGGTGTGATATTTGACTACGGCGGCACCATCGACAGCCGCGGTGTGCACTGGAGCGAGGTGCTCTGGGCCGGATACCAGTACATGGAAGTTTCCGTCACCAAGGAGCAGTTCCGCGAGTGCTACGTTCACGCTGAACGCGAACTGGCACGCGTGCGCCACATCCTACCCAATGATGACTTCCTGGACCTCCTGCGCAAGAAGGTTAACATAGAGCTTGACTATCTCGTGGACAAAGGCGTCATTGCCGTTAATGACGAGGTGGTGAGCGAGGGTATAGCGCAGTACTGCTACCAGGCAGCCCGCGAGTGTGTCGAGGAGGCACGCCCGGTGCTCGAGGCCTTGAGCGTTAAGTATCCCATGATGCTGGTTAGCAACTTCTATGGCAACGTCGACAGCGTGCTGCGCGACTTTGACCTGCGCCGCTACTTCAAGGGCGTGATTGAGAGTGCCGTTGTGGGAGTACGCAAGCCCAACCCCACGCTGTTCCGCTTGGGCGTTGACGCCCTGGAGATGCCTGCCGAGAATGTCGTAGTTATAGGCGACTCGCTGCGCAAGGACATCGAGCCCGCTGAGTCGCTGGGCTGCAAGGTGTTGTGGATTAAAGGCAAGGGCTGGACTGCCGACGAGGATGCCCAGACCCATTCCTGCACCATCAAGAGCATCCTTGAGGTCCCTGCCCTGGTGCTCTAAGAGGAAACTAGGCTCTCTAAGCTCTCTAAGCTCTCTAAGCTCTCTAGGCTCTCTAGGTTTTCTAGGGGGATGGCGTGTTTAGGGGGTGTAAAAAGTGATAAAATATCCGTTTTTATAGAGATGCATGCTTTGCATTCGTTAACTTAAAAGGCGAGTTGGTCGATGTAAATCTACTAATTTTTATAATTGGATTGATATTTTAGAAGAATTTAACGATTTCATAACATTATTTTCTTTCATAGTATAGAAAAAGTTTGTACTTTTGTCCCGTCTTAGCCACTTGGCTGAGGCAACAACTGTGAACATTAATAATACATATTATAATTTAATATTAAAATGGCAAATCAAATCGCAAAACCCGCTACCGGCAAACTTGGTATCATGGTAGTAGGTCTGGGTGCAGTTAGCACCACATTTATCACTGGTGTGCTCATGGCACGCAAAGGTCTGGCTAAGCCTGTAGGTTCAACCACTCAATATGACAAGATTCGTGTAGGCCGTGGCGCTGACAAGAAGTATCTCAAGGTTGACGAGATCGTTTCTATGCCCAGCCTCAACGACATCGTGTTCGCTGCTTGGGATGTTTACCCCGCTAACGCTTATGAGAGCGCTATCAACGCCGAGGTACTCAAGGAGAAGGACATCAACCCCGTTAAGGACGAGCTCCTCGCAATCAAGCCCCTCAAGGCTGGTTTCGACAAGAACTATGCAAAGCGCCTCGACGGTGACAACGTTAAGGACGTGAAGACTCGCTGGGAGATGGCTGAGGCCCTCCGCGAGGATATCCGCAACTTCAAGGCTGATACTGGCGTAGAGCGCGTTGTTGTTCTCTGGGCAGCTTCTACCGAGATCTACGTTGCTCCCAACATGGCTGTTCACGGCACTCTCGCTGCCCTCGAGCAGGCAATGAAGGACAACGACACTGCTAACATCGCTCCCTCTATGTGCTACGCTTACGCTGCACTGATGGAGGACGCTCCCTTCGTGATGGGTGCTCCCAACACAACAGTTGACATCCCCGCTATGTGGGAACTCGCTGAGAAGAAGCAGCTCCCCATCGCTGGTAAGGACTTCAAGACTGGCCAGACTCTCGTGAAGAGCGGTTTCGCTCCCATCATCGGCACTCGTATGCTCGGTCTGAACGGTTGGTTCTCAACTAACATCCTGGGTAACCGCGACGGTCTCGTACTCGATGAGCCCGCTAACTTCCGCACTAAGGAGGTTTCTAAGCTCTCTACTCTCGAGTCTATCCTCGTTGCTGAAGAGCAGCCCGACCTCTACACTGACTACTACCACAAGGTACGCATCAACTACTATCCTCCCCGCAACGACAACAAGGAAGGCTGGGACAACATCGACATCTTCGGCTGGATGGGCTATCCCATGCAGATCAAGATCAACTTCCTGTGCCGCGACTCTATCCTCGCTGCTCCCCTCTGCCTTGACCTGTGTCTCTTGATCGACCTCGCTCACCGCGCTGGCCGCTGGGGTACACAGCGCTTCTTGAGCTTCTTCCTCAAGAGCCCGCAGCACGACTACACCCAGGACGAAGTGCCCGTTAACCACCTCTTCCAGCAGTATGTCATGCTGAAGAACGCTATCCGCGAGATGGGTGGCTATGAGGCTGACGAAGAAATCGACTAATCCTCTGTAGTAAATTTCAATTTTCATAAGTAAGGCCGCTGTACCCTGTTAAAAGGGTGCAGCGGTTGCTGTGTATATAAAGCATTACCCTCCGATTCCCCCTCCAGCCTTGCATATCTTTAAGGTGACTTAGAAAGCCTAGAAAGCCTAGGGTATCTAGAGAGTCTGGATGACTTATGGAGCTTGGCGTTTGCATGCTGAATGGCCGGTTAGAGGTGCTAGCCAGCATGTTACGTCTATGCTGTAAAGTTTGTGCAAGTTTAAATGGACGGTAAGTTGCAAAAAAAGTGGGCGTTATGTCGTCAAAAAAATGTCCATAACTGAAATGTTGCTTGTATTTAAGCAAAAAGCATTCTTTTCTTTAAAAATCCGTTGGATATTTCGTAAAAAAGTTATACTTTTGCAACAGAAAAGGGAAAATAAGTATTTATTTGTATGTGTTGCGCTTGTATGTGAGCATGCTTTTTAAATCTACGATTGAAACATCCCTATTATTGTATACTTAATTTTTTTTGGGGAAATTATTTATTAATCCTATAATTATTTACATTATGAAGAAAAGTTTACTTCTCGCTGCTGTTGCATGTGCAACAATGTCGGCAAGCGCAATGACTCAGCTCAGCGCAAGTGCAAAGTCTTTTGAACTCGGTGCTAAGCACTCTATGACAGTGGGTACTCTCAATGCTTCTAACGGTGTTAAGCTGATGGAAGACGTTGACCTCGCAGGCGCTTATGTAGGTGCTGCTGTTACCGATGATCCCGTAAACTCTTGCGGTGCTGTTGTTGTCGAGGCAAACCCCACTGCTGCAGGCTCTTACACAGTAACTGGTGCTCATCTTGGTCTTCCCACTGCTTCTGTTAATGCAACATACGCTAACGGCAAGCTCACTATCCCCAAGGGTCAGCAGGTTTACAACTCCTCGACTTATGGCCCCGCTGCCCTTTTCGCAATGGACGAGGAAAATATCTATGACCTCGTTTTCTCAGTTGAAGAAGACGGTACTCTCACTCTCGACGGAGGCCTTAATGTTGCTATGGTTCTCGTGAGCGGCAACTATGCTGGTTATGTTCTTGGTGACAAATATTCTAACTACAGCTTCCAGGTACCCAACGGTACTTGCACATTCGATGCTCTCAACCCCGATGGTTCTCCCAAAGAAGAGGACATTGAAGTTTACACTACAAGTGTTAAACTCAACAAGGATGCTGCCGGCAACGTAACCAGCGGTGTTGTTTACGGCTTTGACGAGATGACTTGGCTTCCCTTCACAGTTGAGGCTGACAACAAGGTTCAGTTCAGCAACGACAAGGTTTACTACTATGGTCAAGGTTATGCTCTGGCATTTGCAACCGACATCGACGAGGAAGGTCGCTTCTACACTAATGTAGGTCCCACTGGTACTATCGATGTAGAGGCAGGTACAATCACAATGCCCAGCTGGACATTCATCCTGCCCACAACAGGTTCAAACCCCACTTACTACATCCTCAACAGCCGTAAGTCAAACTGCGTTGTAACATTCCCCGGTGAGGTTCCCACCGCAATCAACGACATCAACGTTGAGAAGGCTAGCAAGGCTGTTAAGATGATCGAGAACGGTCAGGTAGTTATCGTTAAGGATGGCGTTAAGTACAACATGGCTGGTCAGGCTGTTAAGTAAATAAAAGTTTAAGAGTTTAAAAGTTTAACTTATAAGAGTTTAAAGTTAACTTTGGCGATTGCCTTACAAACGTGATACAAAGCCACGGGTTCTATTGCTGAACTCGTGGCTTTTCTTATAACTTATTAATTTTTATTGCAATTTTGCTTAGGTTATTATACCAAATGGCGGCAAAAAGTGGTTAAAACATAATTATTTTGCAAATTTTTGTTGCAATTATTTTGTAAATGTGGATTTTTTGTTTTAATTTTGCGCCATGTTTTTACAAATAGGGAATTATTAACTATTAAATATTATAACGTATGAAGAAAAGTTTACTTCTTGTTGCAGCTGCAACCGCTATTACTGCAAGTGCAAATGTTATGAACACAGCAAACTTCGTAACTTCTGTTGGCGAAGATCAAATTTCTAATGAACCGATTCAGGTAACTGCTGCTGTAGCTCCCCTTAAGGCTCCCGCTGTTAAGGCTAATGCTGAGGATGTAGCTGGCATTTATATTCTTGCCACATCAAACAACTATGGCTCTAAGCACACTAACTATAATGATAAGGTTCAAACTGCCTATGAAGTAGTTATTGAAAAAGCTGAAGATGGCAGCTACGTTGTTTCTAATCTGATGTCAAATTTCACTGGCAAGGCTTGTCCTCTTGCTGCAACATTTGAAAACGGTGTCCTGACTATCGCTCCCGACCAGACAATGGACACTCACACAACTTATGGCAAAATCGTTCTTGCTAATGCTGATGACTACTCGACAACTCCTATTGTTCGCACTCCCATCACATTTGCTATGGACGAGGACGGCAATCTGGTTCAGACTTCTGGTTCTGGCCTGTTGCGCGCTATTCCCGAGTATAGCAACGGTAACTACAATTTAACCCCCTTCCACTCAAAGCCTTGCGTTCTCAAGAAAACAAACGCTACTTTTGAAGCTTTTGACTATGACGACAATGTTCCTGTTAATTATGCACTTTGTGTTGAAGCAAATGAAGAAGGAAACGGTGGTGTTATATATGGCATCGAAAATGGTTATGTAAGCTACGCAGTGGATGCTCAGGGTTATGTTACCTTTGGTCAAGAAGGCATCGCATACTCAACAAATTATGGCCAAGGTTCAAACTATGGCTTCGGTATGGGTTCTCTGACATCTATTGTTTGGGATACTGACGAAACTACAGGCGCATCTCAGTGGTACTATTACACACTTGCCTCTTCACCCACAGGCATGCCCGCTCTTGAAGGTTTGCAGTTCGAGGAAGGTAATGATGTAACAATTTACACTGAGCCCTTTGCAGTATTTGCTTATTTAAGCCAGTATGGTGGTCTCCGCTTCTCAAGCTATCTTGCAGCTGCTAACGACAAAGCCCTTGGCGCAACTATCAAGTATAGCAATAATCCTGCTA
>JAZQPG010000095.1:0-5459 GCA_045628365.1 Sodaliphilus sp.
AACACCGTCATGCTCACCGGCGACAGCGACAAGGTGGCGCGCGAGGTGACCGCACAGCTTGGCATCGGCATCGTCTACCGCGAACTGCTACCGGCCGGCAAGGTCGTGCGCATCGAGCAGTTCCTGGCGGGTGCTGGCAAAGGAGAGAAAGTGGCATTCGTGGGCGACGGCATGAACGACGCCCCCGTGCTCTCCAGGGCCGACATCGGCATCGCCATGGGCGGCGTGGGAAGCGACGCGGCCATCGAGGCGGCCGACGTGGTGCTCATGGACGATGACCCCCTGAAGATCTCCAAGGCCATACGCATGGCGCGCAAGACCATGGCCATCGTGTGGCAAAACATCATCATGACCTTTGCAGTCAAGGGCGTGTGCCTGGCGCTCGGAGCCGTAGGCATCGCCAACATGTGGCTAGCCATCTTTGCCGACACCGGCATCATGATCATCGCCGTCCTCAACGCCATCCGCGCCATGCGCCTCCACAACACCTAACCCCGCAAGCGACGGAGCCGCTTGCCACCTGGACACCGCTTGCCACCTGGACACTCCCTAACAGCTAGCAGGCCGAAAATAGTAACGGGGATGTACACGTGCGTACACCCCCGTTATAGTCAAGTATTCTTCTTAATGTCAATCTTACTCAATAGGGTTTTTGCCATATTTGTTCTCTCCAGGCTTCCCGGGGAGCAGACATGCCAATAACAGAGCTCCGAATGAGACTCCTGTTGCAATCATGCTTATTCTAATACCTAACAAGATGTCGTAGACATCACAGATAACCAACGCTATAAATGCAACAACTGGGATAAGAAGTAGCAGGCCGCTCAGTCCTATATCGTGCAAACGGCGTGCCCAAGTAGCAGCCAGTACAACAAACCATGAAAGAAACATTAGGAAGAATAAAACAAAGGCAACTGTAACGTGTGTTCCGCAATATTCTGCCCAGGCATCTGATATGTAAGGGCTTAAATCTTTACTTAATTGGTAAAGAATGAAACAACAGACAATATATACTACGAGCTGTAGTATCATAGAAAAGAGGAATGACCACCAAAACTCGGAGCGGCTCGCACGTCCACTGAAACTAAATAGTTTAGTGAACTGGTTTTTAATTGATTGAGTAAATGTCATAACTGCTATTTATTTCTTACTCATGCTGTTCAAATTGATATACCAAGTACCGTCAATTTTGTAAAGGTCGTTATTGTATGTTGATTTCTCGTCGGTTACAGTAACCTCTTCGATCATAACAGTTGCAGACATGCCGTCGTCGGCGATTTTCTCGTATTCGATTTTATAGCTTTTTATATCCTGATCACGACGATGGTTTGCTCCTATGGTAGTAGCCATATTAACCTTTTGTTCCGGAGTTAGTGTAGAGCCATCGTTAAGGCACAAGTAGTTTGTGCACTCGGCATAGTTGCCGCTCATATAAGCAGCGTAGAAAGCATCAATTGTTTTTGCAACGGGAGATTTCTGGGGTGTTGCGGGAGGAGTAGCAACAACTGTGGTGGTGTCGGTAGTTGTAGTGGTTGTAGTGGTTGTGTCAGACATCCCAACGCATAATGTCATCATAAATAATAAAACCAATACAGATCCGATAATGATAATTGTTTTTTTCATTGTTGTAAATGTTTTAGAGTTAGTGAATATAGTGTATAGTATAGTTTTTAGAAATTGGGGAGGTGTGGCATGTTACAAGAGGCGGAGCCTAGATAAAGCTTCGCAATGATGTTAATTTGACCAGTTGAGTATTGGTTGAGATGCCAGCCATCTCATGAATGGTGTTATAATGTAGTGTACTGCTGGCTACCTGGGCAGAGGGTTAATAAAAAAAGAACGTGGAGCCTAAGTCTGTCGCTCGCTCCACTATCAGAGGCACCGGAAATTGCCCAATTCGTCAAGAACGAGCAACGATAGCCCCACGCGTGTAGATATTGCCTAAATCCCAGAGCCAATAAAGCTTTAGGAGGGTCGTCAATAAAAACAACATCGGGGCGCTACGTTGCAAGGATGTGACGAATTTTTGAAATTTTCCGGATTTCTGATAGTCAATCACAAGCGCAGTTAACGCCTTTTATATGTCATGTACAGCACCACTAAGGTGCCTATACTTTGCAAAGATATACTTTTTTTCTGAATCTACAAAACAATTAGATTTAATTTTAATGAACTTCCTACTGAACTTTAGTGATGCACCCTACAAGCGACGGAGCCGCTTGCCACCCGGACACACCCCTAACAGCCACCCGGACACCCCCAAGCAGCCAGCTGGGTATCTCTGCTACTCGGTTTGTGGGGGAAGAAGTGTCCTTGTGGTGCCACGGCTCTGTCGTGGCGCTACCGTGGCGCGCCCGTGGCAAGTGTGGAGGCTAGGGGGGAGGGTTACTTGCCCCCGGTGATTTTAAGGGCAAGGGCGTTGAGGTGAAGACACTGGTCGCGGGTGATTGTAGCCTTGCGCGTGTGGTACTGCCAGGGGCACACCTGCAGCAGGCGCCCCTGAGAGCACGCATCAAAACTCTCGCCCGAGGGCTTATACAGCGGCGGGAACCCGTTCTCGCGCAGCAAGATGATGCTATAGCCTCGGTCCATGGCCTCGCGCATGACGGCCTTCTCGGCAGGAGAGATTGCAGCGCTCACCAGCACCCCGCCGCCAGCACCGCAGGCAAGCCATTGCTCGCGCAGGCGTGCCGTCTCCTCCGGGGTGTAGCGTCTATGCACTATCACAGCCGTCTTCTCGGGATGATCCAGCAAGAACCTGTTGCCCACGATTTGGCACTTCTCTCCCATGATGTCTATCTCATGAAGAACAGTGAAAAAACCAGGGTTGTTACGCTTCACCAGCAACCGCCGCGGGTTGTCGTCAAGATAGTGTTTCCACCCGTTCAGTTGCTGATTATTTACCAATATCTTATCATTATAGCCGCGTTCAAACAACCCCTTGCGAGGCGGTGACGTGTAGTTGAATACCCTCCAATAGCAATTGTTGCAACCGCTCTTGAAGCTGTTGATGATCACCCCCAGTGATACTCCCATGGGCAAGGCCCGCTCCACTCGCAGTATCATATGGATGTGATCAGGCATGATGCAAGATTTCCACACCTTTACATCGGGATAATAGCGTTCAATCTTAGGGATTTCGACCGTAGCAATCTCCTCCCCCAGCATCGACAACCGTATGAAAGGCTCTCCAGGATAGCCGCGGGGAATAGCAGCGTCACCCTCAACAGTGCCCAGCACAGGCCTGCGGCCATCAACAACGAGCGTGATGAGATAAGTTGCCCGTTGAGAGTAGTCATGCGACAAGCACCGCTGTTTCATAGAGTTACCTTTGCTCATCTTGCATCCAGTTAAGATTGTTGTTAAACCGACACAAAGTTACTCACTTTATTAAAAACACAAGTCCTACCCCCCGTTAAAAATCCTCGTTACCGTCGTTTTTCTAGAAAAAGAAGCATTCTTGCCGTCTGGATGCCGCTTGCTGCAGGAAGGGGGTAACGCACAGAGGGCACCGGCTGCCGGTGCCCTCTGTGATGTTTTTATATGGAAGGGGTCGTCGTGAGTTGCACCACCTTCGCTGTATTGTTGTTAAATACTAGTCGTAGTACATGGTGTCTGTGTTTATTACGGTTGAATCTTCTATGTCGTCAATAGTCCCTGTAATGCCTGTTGTGTCAAATTCCGTGGGCGTGGGGAAGACGTAATCTTCATACTCCGCAGAGGTTTCGGTTGTGTCGTTGCTCGGCAAGTTTGATACGATTAGAATCAGTAAACCCACAATGAGCATTGCGAGCACCATGGTGACAATCTTCCACGTTTGTTTGTCCCCGCCGTTGTCGTTGGGTGGCGTAGGTGGTAGTGACGTTGGGGTGAAGATGGGCTGTTCATCTTCGTTGTCAAGTATAGCCACCATTGTCTCGTCGGTGACTGGTGGCGGTGGTAGCGGAGTGTTGTTGAGCTGTGCCACGAACTGGGCGACTGATGCGGTGCGTTTCTTTACACTTGGCTGCATGGCGTTGCATATTACCTTTGTGAGTGCGGGCGACACGCCTGCCCGTAGCAGTTTCTCACCGAGGATTTCAAATTCGCTCACCAACTCAGATGCCACAGGAGGGGTCTCGCGTGTGAGTAGCTTGTAGAGTGTGCCGCCCAGTGCATACACGTCGATAGTGGGGCGGAACTCCCCGTTCTTGGCATTGTTGCCCTGTTCCACGGGTGCATAGCCCGCTGTTCCCAGTCCCACGGTGGTTGATGTCTCGGGTTCACCACTATCGCTGAATTGCTTGCTCAGGCCAAAGTCGATGAGGAACACGTGTCCATCGCTATTGCGTCGCATCACGTTACCGGGCTTGAGATCAAGATGAAGCATGTTCTTCTCCTCATGCATGTATTGCAGTGCCGAAGCCACGTCACGAATGATAGCGGTGGCCTCGTCCTCGCTAAGGTAGTGGTTTTTCAGATAGTCGTTGAGGTTAACTCCCTCTACGAAGTCCATCACGTAGTAGAACGTCCCGTTTTGCTCAAACGAGTCGGTGACCTTTACAATGTTTGGATGATCCATGCGCGCCAAGTTCTGCGCCTCTTTCTTGAACTTCTGGGCATAGTTGTGAGACAGGCTGCCCTCGGTCATACCAGTGATGGAACCCTCGTTGTTGCGTGAGTTCATATCTTTCATGAAAAACTCCTTAATGCACATGCGCTTCTTGAGTGCGGTGTGCTCTGCCAGGTAAGTGATGCCAAAACTGCCTTGTCCCAGCATCTGTTTTACCTCATATGTGTTGCCCTTGAGTAACGTTCCTGTTGCTAGATGTGAATGCATTGTTTGTGCTATGTTAAATGTGATACCCGTAATTCACTGACAAAATTATAACAAATCATGAAACCTACCAAGTTTTACAGCTATTTTATGCAATTATACCACAGAGGGCACCGGCTGCCGGTGCCCTCTGTGGTTTGCTGTTATGCTGTGGTTAGTGTTTCTTGGTGGAGATGAGGGGGACGCACAGGGCGCCGATGATGGTCATTACGCCGGCGAAGAGGAGCATGTTGCCCTGCACGCTGCCAAAGAGTGAGAGCAGTGTACCGCCCACGAGGCCAATCACGATTTGGGGTATGCATATTGTGCAGTTGAACAGGCCCAGGTAGGTTCCCATTGACTTGCTGCCCTCGAGGGCGTTGGTGACGAGGGTGAAGGGCATCGCGAGCATTGCTGCCCATGCAAAGCCGATGAGGAAGAAGGGCACGAAGAGTAACCACTTGTCGGTAACGAAGGGTACGCACAGGAAGCCTACGCCACCCAGCAGGAGGCTCAGTGCATAAGCGACCTTGATGTTCTTGAAGCGGGGCAGAACGGTTGCCCAGAGCACGCTGCCCACGGCCTGTACGGCGAAGAGGATACCTACCCAGTCGCCGGCACTCTGATAAGCCTCAGAGCTGGGAACGTCGGTGTTCCAAACCGA
>JAZQPG010000096.1:0-9940 GCA_045628365.1 Sodaliphilus sp.
GAGTTATCGATTCATCGAGTGTTCGAGTTATCGAGTTATCGATCCATCGAGTGTTCGAGTTATCAACAGCCGGGGTTAAACGATTAAACCTTGATTTTTCCCCAAAAACCTTTACCTCCCATCTACCCTTTGCCCGGTACCACACATGCAACAAATGCCGTTGTAACCATCCCTGTAAGGATAATTATAACGGCTATGCTTTTTTAAGCCCTGTTGCCCCGCGCTGGTGGCGGGAAACGCTTAGCGCTGCACTAGGCAGCCACTAATCACTTGTAAACAGTATCGCTTACAGTGAGGCTGTAACGACCCTTAGCACGACGACGAGCAAGAACCTTGCGACCGTCGGCAGTCTTCATGCGGTGACGGAAACCGTGCTTGTGAGCCTTCTTGATGTTCGAGGGTTGGAATGTTCTTTTCATTTCTATATAATTTTTATTTGTTTTCTAAATTCGCAAAATGCGACTGCAAAATTACAATCTTTTTTCTGAATACACAAGTATCTAACCCATTTTTATTGCCTTATCTTGATTTTTTTATCATAAAAAGGTGTAATTTATAAAAATAGACCACTTTTATTTGCGTGAAAACGGGGATTGTAGTATCTTTGTAGTCGATATTGACTCGAATAAACAACATTATTAAAATAAAAACGATAGAAAAAGATTTATGATTAACGCTCAAGACATCAAGAACGGAACCTGCATCCGCATGGATGGAGACCTGTATTTCTGCATTGAATTTCTTCACGTAAAACCCGGTAAGGGCAACACCTTCATGCGCACAAAGCTGAAAAACGTGGTTGACGGCCGCGTGCTCGAGCGCCGCTTCAACATCGGTGAGAAGCTCGAAGACGTGCGCGTAGAGCGCCGCCCCTACCAGTACCTGTACATGGACGGTGAGGATGCTATCTTCATGAACCAGGAGACTTATGAGCAGATTCCCATCGCTAAGGATCTCATCACAGGTGTTGACTACATGAAGGAGAGCGACGTGGTAGAGGTTGTTAGCGACGCTTCAACCGAGACTATCCTCTTCGCCGAGATGCCCGTCAAGACTCATCTCAAGATCACATACACCGAGCCCGGCGTGAAGGGTGACACTGCCACCAACTCACTCAAGCCCGCTACCGTAGAGACTGGCGCAACAGTGCGCGTGCCTCTGTTCGTAGGCGAAGGCGAGATCATCGAGGTTGACACCCGCGACGGCAGCTACCAGGGCCGCGTGAGATAATATTTCCCCGTCAACAAGGGTAATACACACAGGAGGGCTCACCGCCATGGTGGTGGTCCTCCTGATTTTAGGTAGATTCTAATAATTACGGGAAAAGCTAATTGAATATTTCGGTTGTATTTGAGTAGTCTGTTTTGGCATCTTTTTGACATTGAGCCGGTCACGAAGCTCGCTTCGCTCCCTCTTCATGCCAAGAATCCACTCATAGCACCTCTCAAAATCACCTCGGCACAATTATTAGAGCCCACCCTTGCACAATAGCATTGTTAACAAGTAGTTTAAAACTTGCGCCCTCAGCGCGCGGGCTGTCAGAAAAACTTGTGTTAACTTTGCAGCGCAATCAAGACGTTGCGCCACAACATTTACAACTAACACCGCACAGACGACATCATGCCCAACGACAACAGCAACAGCCGACGCAGGCCGCAGCACGAGCAACAGCTCGTGAGCGAATTCGGGAAACTACAGCCCCAGGACCTCAAGATCGAAGAGGCCGTGCTGGGAGCGCTCATGCTCGAGAAAGAGGCTTACACCAGTGTGAGCGACATCCTCAAGCCTGAGAGTTTCTATGACAACACACACCAGCACATCTATGAAGCAATCGTGGAGCTGGGTGCCAAGCAGCGCCCCATCGACATGCTCACCGTGACCGAGCAGCTGCGCAACGACGGCAACCTAGAGGCCGTGGGCGGCGCAGCGCGCATCTCGCAGCTCACCGGCATGATATCGAGCGCGGCCAACGTGGAGTTCCACGCGCGCATCATCGCCCAGAAGTACATTGCCCGCCGTCTCATCAACTTCTCCAGCACCATACAGCAGAAGGCGTTTGACGAGACCAACGACGTGTACGACCTGATGCAGGAGGCCGAGGGAGCGCTCTTCGAGATCTCTAAGAACACCCTCAAGCGCGACGTGCAGCAAATCGACCCCGTCATCAGCGAGGCCATCAAGAAAATCCAGGAGAGCGCCAACAACAAGTCGGGCCTCAGCGGCCTGCAGACGGGCTATCACGAACTGGACAAGATGACGTCGGGATGGCAAAACAGCGACCTCATCATCATCGCGGCGCGCCCGGCGATGGGTAAGACGGCGTTTGTGCTCTCCATGGCCAAGAACATGGCGGTGGACTATAACTACCCCGTGGCCATCTTCTCGCTCGAGATGAGTAACCTCCAGCTCGTCAACCGTTTGATAAGCAACGTGTGCGAGCTCGAGGGCGAGAAAATCAAGAGCGGACAGCTGAGCAACAGCGACTGGGAACGCCTCATGGCGCGCTCCAAGAAGCTCTACTCGGCACCGCTGTATGTCGACGACACACCGTCACTCTCGGTGTTTGAGTTCCAGACCAAGGCCCGCCGCCTCAAGAGCGAGCACGACATCAAGATCATCATCATCGACTACCTGCAGCTGATGAACGCCTCGGGAATGAAGTTTGGCAGCCGCGAGCAGGAGGTGAGTAACATCTCACGTTCGCTCAAGGCCCTCGCCAAGGACCTCGACATCCCCATCATCGCCCTGTCACAGCTCAACCGTAGCGTGGAGCAACGTGGCGACGACAAGAACGGCAAGCGCCCGCAGCTGAGCGACCTCCGCGAGTCGGGAGCGATCGAGCAGGATGCCGACATCGTGTGCTTCATCCACCGCGAGGAATACTACACCCGCAGCAGCGAGGATGCCGAGGGCAACAGCATCAAGGGCAAGGCCGAGTTTATCATCGCCAAGCACCGTAGCGGTGCCGTGGGCGACGTGGCCATGAGATTCGTGAACCGATTTGCACGCTTCGAGAACTGGGACGACAACAACCTCGCCAACGAGAGCGTGGTAGAGTCCAAGATGAACGACACCGTGGGCACCGGCGGTGCGGCACTGCCCCCCTTGGGCGGTATGCCCGACATGGGCGGGGCAGGCACTCCCCCACCCCCCAACGAGAACTTCCTGGAGCAAGCACCTGACGAGATAGCACCCCCGTTCTGATGAGCTACACCGACGATTCACAAGACAAAGCGCCGACGGCACTCAAATATGTGGTGGCCGAGGATATGCGCCCGCGCGAGAAAGCCATGGCCGAGGGGTTTGACAACCTCAACGTGCCCGAGCTGCTGGCTATCATCATAGGCAGCGGTAGCGTGGGTGAGGATGTCACGACCCTGTGCAAGCGCATGTTTGACGACAACGGAGGCAAGCTGTTCAACATGGCACGCCTCTCCTACCGCGACTTCATGAAAAAGTACAACGGCATAGGCGAGGTCAAGGCACTGCAGATACTGGCGGCCCTGGAGTTGGGGCGCCGCTACCACACCGAGCAGTTTGACAAGGACAGCCAGATATGCTCGAGCCGTGACGCCTACGAGAAGCTGCGCTACGGCCTGCAGGACCTGGACCACGAGGAAATACACGTGTTGCTGCTTAACCGCGGCAAGCACGTGCTGGGCACAGAGCGGGTGAGCAGCGGTGGCACGGCAATGACCGTGGGCGACGTGAAGATGATCATCAAACCCGCCATCGACAAGCTGGCCGACGGCATCATCCTGGCCCACAACCACCCCGGAGCCACACCACGTCCCAGCGGCATGGACAACAGCCTAACGGCCAACGTGAAACGCGCCTGTGAGATAATGGGCATCGAGTTTGTGGACCACATCATCGTGTGCCCCGGCAACCAGTACTACAGCTACAACGACCACGGCGCCCTGTAAAACTCCCCTTTAAACCTATAGAGTCTATAGAACTTAGATAGCTTAGAGAGCCTAGAGAGCTTAGAGAACCTAGAGAACCTAGAGAACCTAGAGAGCTTAGCCCTCTAGAAAAAAATCACCGGGCGGTCCCGCTTTGATGGCAGGGACCGCCCGGCATTGTTTCTTGAAAGCCTATCGCCTTAGCGCACTACCAGCTTGGTGGCGCGGAGCGACTGCTTGCTGTTGATGATGTACACACCCTGAGGAAGCATGATGACATCGTCGTTGTGCATCACGGGGAGATGGCACACCTGTGCTCCGCTAACCGAGTACACGTTGACATCGCTGATGTCCTCGCTGCACTTCACGAGCACGCCGCCCTCGGTGGGGATAAACGCCGCAGGCTTGTCGGCATAGATGCCGGTGATACCCGAGTAGTCGATGGTGACCACGTTGCTAGCGGGCGATGTATATCCCAGGCGGTAACTCTGTACCGAGTAGGTGTAGCTGTAGTTAGGGTTGCGGTCGTTGAACTCAAACGAGGTCTGCTCGCCGTCATCGGTCGAGTAATCCTCATTGTCCACGATGTTACCCATCTTGTCATAGGTGATGCGGTTAATGATGAAGTAGTCCACAGTCTCGCCGTTGACGGGTTCCCAGTTAGCGACAAACGATGAGTCGGTCACCTCGGTGGCAGACTTGGCAAGGACCTTGCTCAGGGTGGGCACGGGCAGACACGACGCGGTGAGCTCGCAACCCACGCTACCGGTGAGACCACCGTCGCTTATCACGAGGCGGGTAGTGTGATTGCCTGTTGAGGTGGGCTTGTAAGTGATGCTCAGGGGGTAACCGTCGGCGCTGCAGGCGATGATGCGGTCAATCGAAGAGACCGATGTGGTAAACATCTCCTCGTTGCCACGGTAGTGGGTCACGCTGAGCGAGTTGTTAAGGTTAGCACCTCTCACATACAGGGTCAGGGTAAGGGTTTTGCCCAGTGCCACCTCGCCAAAGTTGAGCTGAGTGTCCTGAGCCGGAGTGATGAGCTCGGGGTCGCCGGTAACCTCACCGCCCTCGGTGAACACCTGTCCCTGCTTGTCACCCCAGATGTATTCCATCAGGTTGGGGTTATCGATGAAGGGGTTGCGGTTGTTCTGAGCGCGGTACACGGCATCGTTGCGGGCCTTCTCCTTGTCGCTCACGGGATCCTGGCGGGCCCACTTGAGCAGCAGGTCGATTGACCACTGGTTGAGGGTGAGCCATGTGGAGTTGGTGAGCATGTAGGTGTACTTCCACTTGTAGTCCTGGTAGCAGGCCGCCATGTAGAAATAGGTACGTGCGAAGTCTCCCTTGTAGCGGTCATCGGGTTCGAAGACGATGCTAGCACCGCCTCCCTGGCCGGCCTTGGGAGGACCCACCTTGGTCACGCCGTTGTCATACCTAGCTGTCGACACCTCGCCCAGCGGATAATTGCTCTTCTCCATGTTGGCGTCGCCGTCGGCAGGGAAAAGGTGGTTGATGTCGGTATAGGCCGGCACCACGTCGCCGCCCCACCAGCTCTTGGGCAGGGAGTGCTCGCGGTTCATGCCTGATGTTGCCCATCCCACGCGCGATTCAAAGTAATACACCTTGTCGCTGTACATGTCCCACACGCGGTTGGGCTTGTCGGGCATACAGTCGGTCTGGGGGAAGTAACTCCACAGGCTATTGTAGGTGAGCACTGTGTGGCGCATGGCCAGGTCATGGACGGCATCCTTGAGAGCACGTCCGCTCTTACCGTTAAGCGTTGAATAGTAGCCGTTAGGCACTGCAGCCGAAGCCATCAGGCACCACGCAGCAGCCGCTACTGTAAATAATATGCGAAATTTCCGTAGCATATAGTCTTTAATTAGTTGGTTTATTGTGAAAATCGTGCAAAATTACACAAATTCTCCCACATCCGCAACTTTTTCATGTACTTAGCTTGAACATGCAGCTTTAAAAACTGATGAACAGGCCGTTTCATTGGCAATTGATGATAATGTTGATGATGGCGTTGGCATCAAGAATGTCTACCAGCGAGTCGTCGTTCATGTCAGCCACCTCGAAGTCTATGTCGCCACCGTCGAGCATATAGTTGATGAGGAAATTGGCATCAATGATGTCTACCACACCGTCGCCATTGATGTCACCCTTGGTCTTCTCGATGGGAACATCAATCTCCTCAATCTTGTTGAAGCCGCTCCATCCGGCAGCAGCCTTATAGGCCTGTGCAGTGCCGCGGGGCACATACAGCGTAGCGCCGGCATAGGCAGCGTCGGCAAATATAGTCAGGCACACCGGGGGATTCTTGGCAAGCACGGTAATGTCGGTGAGGGCATCACACGACTGGAAGGCACCCTCGCGCACTGTCTCGAGCGTTGCCGGCAGCTCCACGGTGGTGAGCTTGCTGCAAGTCGACAGCGCATTGACGTCGAGCTCGCGCAGTCCGCTGGACGCGTGGAACTCGGTGATGGGAGCCTCGCGCAGCGCCTGGTCGCCCACGACCTGTGTGCCGGGAGCAAGGTTAAACACCGTGGTTTCAGTGCCCGCGGGAGACGCAACGAGGCGACAGGGCGAGCCATCGGCAGTAACCTCATATATACACTTGTCTATAGCGACGAAGTGGGTATTGCCGGCAGCAACTTTATATTCCTTGACGGCGGTGCATCCCACGGCAGGATTGCGCTGGATCATCTCTACCGTTGACGGGATAGTGAAACCGCTGAGCGCTGCGCAACGGAAGTAAACGCTGCCTTCCATCACCTTGAGGCCCTCGGGCAGATAAGCAGCGGTGAGTTTATCGCAACGGGTGAAAACCGCGTTGTCCATTTCCTCGAGCTTACCGTTGCCGGTCACTGTAGTGAGGTTAGAGCACATGCTGAAGGCCTGGTTGCCCAGCTTCTTGACGTTCTTGAGATTGATGCTCGAGATAGCGGTTCCCTGCAGGGCGCATGTGTCGATCAGTTCCAGGGCGTCGGGCAGGTTGATGCTGGTGATGGCAGTGCCGCTCAGGCCCATGATGCGTATGGCCTTGAGGCTTGCCGGCATGTTGATGCTTGACAATGACGAGCAAGCAAAGAACATGTGGCGCGAGATCTCGGGCATGCCCTCGGGAAGCGTAGCGCTGGTGAGGTTAGCATTGCCGCAGAACACCGCGTCGTCATACTCGGCATCGGGATTCACCAGCTTGACGCTCGTGAGCTTGCCCTCAAAGAATGCCGAGCGTCCAAAGCGCTTGATGCCGTTGTGGAAGGTGACGCTGGTGATATTCGGGTTCTGGGCAAAGGCATAGTCGCCTATCTCGGTAATCTGCTCGGGAATAGTGATAGCGGTCACGTAGGTAGCGCCGCTGCTGCCAAAGCTGCGGGGCTTGGCACCGGGAGCAGCTAGGATCTTGGTCTTCTCCTTGTTACACAGGAACATGTAGGACGTGTTCTGCTGCGTGGTGCTGAGGGCAGCAAAATAAGGGTTGTCGGCCAGCGCAGTGATGATCTGGAACTTGTTGCCAGCAAAGGCGGTCTCCGAGAGATACTGCAGCGACACGGGAAGCTTCACCGACAAGCCCTCGGCCTTGCCGAATGCAGTATCGTCGATATACAGCAGCCCTTCGGGCAGTGAAAGAATCTGCTCGAACTTGCAGCCTGAAAATGCCGCTTGGCCTATGCCCACAACACTATAGGTCGAGGAGCCGTTGGTCACCGTAGAGGCAAAGTCGGCCGATGTGATCCCCGTGTAAGTGCCGCTGGCAGGAGGAACGATCTGCACCCACTTGCGCGCCACATCCACAATATCATAATATAGTTTTCCTGATTTAAACGACGCCTGGGCCCACATCGAGGCAAACAGTGCCACAGTAAGAGTTAAAAGTACGCGATGTTTCATAAGATGTTAGTTTTTTATGGAGCCAGCAGGTAGCGGGCTACTAAGAAAGTGATACATTATATATTATATCACAAATTTAGTATTTTTTTTCATGACACACAACATTATCGTCGACAAAGTGTTGAATCAATAAACTGGCCAACAAATGCAAGCGTTTTGTGCAGGATAATTTGGATATATTGGGTCGAAAGTGTATTTTTGTAAAAAATTTTTGAAACAGATGTTTTTTTCAGTGATAGTGCCGGTGTATAACCGGCGTGACGAGATAGAGGAACTGCACAAGAGCCTCGCCGAGCAGGAGACCAAGAACTTTGAGGCAATCATCGTGGAGGACGGTTCGAGCGACCCCTGCGGCGACATCGTGGAGCGATGGGCCGCCACCGGCAGAGTCGATGCTCGCTACTTCTTCAAGGACAACGAGGGGCGCAGCATCGCCCGCAACCACGGCCTGGAGCAGGCCCGCGGCGACTACTTCGTGTTCTTTGACAGCGACTGTGTCATCCCCAGGGGATATTTCACTGCCCTCACGGCGGCACTCAAGAGCAACCCAGTGCCATGCTTTGGCGGTCCCGACTCGGCAAGCGACGACTTCACCGACGTGCAGAAGGCCATCAACTTCTCCATGACGGCGTTCCTGACCACGGGCGGAATACGCGGCGGCAAGGTGCAGCTCGAGAAATTCGTGCCACGCTCATTCAACATGGGTTACTCACGCGAGGTGTGGGAAAAGGTGGGCGGTTTCCGCGAGATGTTCAGCGAGGACATCGACATGAGCACTCGTGTGCGTCAGGCAGGGTTTGACATTCGTCTCATACGCGAAGCCTGCGTCTATCACAAGCGTCGCACCAGCATCAGCAAGTTTGCACGTCAAACCTATGTCTTCGGCATGTCGCGCATCACACTCAAGTTGCTCTACCCTGATAGTCTCAAACTGGTTCACACCTTGCCTGCAGTGTTTGTACTGGGATGTATCACTCTTATATGCCTCGCAGCATTCTGGCACTGGTGGGCTATACTTCCACTGGCACTATATGTAGTAATGTTATGGGTAACTGCATTATTCTCGACCAAGAGCCTTAAAATCTCACTCATGGCAATTATAACCAGCTTCGTACAGTTGGGTAGCTACGGAATAGGATTTATTAAAGCATTCACGTGGAAAATTTTATTAAGACATGGACGAGACATCAATGAAGAAATAGCAATAAGAAAAGGCAAATAACAACAACAAATTTTATTTTAGAAAGAGGATAAACGAATAATTTCATTCATCATTACGTACAAAATATATAATTCACTCTTAAACAATGAAACTAAAACAAAAATTAACTGCATTATTCACACTTCTATGTGGCATTGCCACCATGCAAGCCGCTATACCTGCAGGATATTACGCAACACTCAATGGCAAGAGTGGACGCGCACTGAAAGATGCCGTACACGACATTGCCATTAGGCACACAGTGCTCACTTATAACAGTCTGTGGACTTATTTTCCTCAAACCGATTGCCGCCCCGAGGATAAAACTAAGGTGTGGGATATGTATAGTGACAAAACTTACTACTTCAACAAAACACCAGGATGGTCAACATCGGGTATGAACCGTGAACACTCGCTACCCAAGAGTTGGTGGGGTGGTGATGTAATAACTGCTTATACCGACCTTAACCACCTCTACCCCAGCGATGATGATGCCAACATGGCAAAGAGCAACCATCCACTGGGCGAAGTCTCTACAATATCTTTTGACAATGGCGTAACAAAGGTGGGAACTCCCGTGGCAGGACAAGGTGGTGGAGCAACTCAAGTATTTGAACCCGATGATAGATACAAAGGTGACTTCGCACGCACATATTTCTACATGGCAGCTTGCTATCAAGACTACAAGTGGAAATATACTTATATGTATAACAGCTCCACATGGCTCACTCTTAATCAGTGGTCCATCGACTTGCTTCTCAAGTGGCACCGCAACGATCCCGTAAGCGACAAGGAGAAAAATCGTAATGATGCCGTATATCGCGCACAAAATAACCGCAACCCGTTCATTGACAACCCTAACCTTGTGGAATACATCTGGGGCGACAAGGCAGGAATGGTATTCACTGAAGGTGGAGAGGTGACTGGCGATGCC
>JAZQPG010000097.1:0-10050 GCA_045628365.1 Sodaliphilus sp.
AGGTGATGGTATGTGCACGTGATTTTATTGGCGAGCTTGCTCGCAAGGAAAATCAAGGGCTCATGGCATCAGGAGCGAAAGCTCCCGTCCTGCCGCAGGGGTTTTTTCCCGGTTTTTGTTGAGAGACCCCTTACGTCCATAGACTCAGGCATGATAACGTGGTGTCTGTACAGCCATGGTATTCTCTCGCGCAGAACTCGCGGAATTTTTGGTTCACGCTGAACTATAGGTTTCACGCTGATCGAGCCGATTCAACAGATTATAATCTGCCCTATCTGCGCAATCAGCGTGAACAATAAATTATTGCATTGCGGGGGTGAAAAATCCCCGGCTTCAAAACATGTGAAGCCGGGGAGTATATTTAATAGGTAATCAAATGTTATTGATTATTGGAAGAGGCGCCACTTAGAGAAGTTGGGGTGGCTCTGCAGGCCTGCGGGAACGCTCTGAGATACCTTGGTGTCCCTGAGGTAGAACATGCTCAGCTTTGTACACTTGGCAAGTGACTCGGGGATAGAGCCGCCCAGCTCGGCGTTGCCTTCGAGCGAGAGTGTGAACAGCTCGGGGCAGTTGCCTATTGAAGCGGGGATAGAGCCGCTCAGTTTATTGTGGCTCAGGTTGATTGTGCTGAGCTTGGGGCAGTTGCCTATGGCGGCGGGAATCTCACCTGTCATGTTGCAGCGGTAGATGCTGAAGCTGTACAGCTTGTCGTGGGTGAAGAATTCGGCGGGGATAGCACCCTCGAGTCCACAGTCGATGATAGTGACGTTCTTGAGGTCGTTCATAGCGGCAACCTTGTCGGCGGGGATAGTGCTGGGCTTGTTAGCAACACAGCGCAAGAAGATGTACTGCAGTGTGGGGATGTTCCAAACCTCGGCGGGGAAGGGAGCCTCGGCAGCCTTGATACCTCCGGCCAAGCCGTTGCTGTAGTCAATCTGGATGTGCTCGAGCTTAGAGAGCTTGCTGATTGAAGCGGGAACGCGGCCCTGGGGTTCTTCGCTGGTTTCCCACCACAGTTTCTTGAGCTCGGTAAGGTTACCTATGTTCTCGGGGATAGCGCCTTTGAAGTTATACATCTCCAGGTCTTCGAGGGTAGTGAGCTTGCACAGAGCATCGAAGGGACCCTCGGCACCTGTGAGTTCAAGATCCTTGATAGCGGGCAGATTGATCTCGGCGGGCAGTTTGTAGTGGTCTTTGCCGTGCAATAGGAGTCTAAGGTCTTCAAGCTTGGGCAGGCTGAAAATCTCGGCGGGAACGGCATTGGCAAGGCTCTCGTTGTGTCCGCGGGTGTAGAAAGAGAGTTTCTTGAGTTCGGTGAGGTTAGCGACTTCGGCGGGGATGTTACCCTTGAGAGAGTCGTCGTTGAGTTTGAGTTCGGTAACACGTTCCACGCCGTTGATCATTTCGGCTTCCACGCCTTCCCATTCGCTCAGTGGTTTGTCACTGCACCATCCTGCGGTATCTTCGGCCCAGTTGGCACCATTCATTTGCTCATGGATGAGAGTAAGGACTTCACGGTCGGTAAGGTCTTTTTTTGCACCTCCTCCACATGATGCAGCACCCAGCATCAACAGCGCTGCGCCTGCCATTAAGATAATCTTTTTCATACGGTAATTTTTTTATTATTAATAGAAAATAGTTTGTAGCATTAAAAAAATATCCAGTATCCTCTTTCTAAAAAGGGTACTGGATATTAGTAAGGATATTATTTCTTGTTGTAAGCCTCAAGAGCCTTCTCGAGCACGATGAGCGCGCGCTTGAGGTCGTCGATCTTGAGGACATAGGCCATGCGCACCTCGTTCTTGCCGGCGCCCTTGGTGGCATAGAAGCCGGTTGCGGGAGCCATCATCACTGTCTCGCCCTCGTAGCTGAACTCCTCGAGACACCACTGGCAGAACTTGTCGCTGTCGTCGACGGGGAGTGAAACCACGGTGTAGAAGGCGCCCATGGGCATGGGAGAGTAAACGCCCGGTATCTTGTTGAGACCCTCAACGAGGCAGTTGCGGCGAGCGATGTACTCGTCATAGACGGCCTTGTGATACTGCTGCGGAGTGTCGATAGATGCCTCGGCAACTACTTGTCCTATCAATGGGGGACTGAGGCGTGCCTGGGCAAACTTGAGCACGGCCTTGCGCACCTCGGCGTTACGGGTGATGAGGGCACCGATGCGGATGCCGCACTCGCTGTAGCGCTTAGACACAGAGTCGATCATGACCACGTGGTCCTCGATACCCTCGAGGTGCATGGCGCTCACGTAGGGTGTGTCGCTGTAGACATACTCGCGGTAAACCTCGTCGGCAAACAGGTACAGGTCATATTTCTTGACCAGGTCGCGCAGCTGTTCCAGTTCCTCGCGGGTGTAGAGCGTGCCGGTGGGGTTGTTGGGGTTGCATATCATGATGGCGCGGGTGTGCTCGTTGATGAGTTTCTCAAACTCCTCCACTGCGGGGAGTGCAAAGCCGTCCTCGATGTGGGTGGTGATGGTGCGCACCTTGGCTCCTGTCTCGCAGGCAAAGCCCATGTAGTTGGCATAGGCGGGCTCGGGGATTATAACCTCGTCGCCGGGATTGAGGCAAGCCATGAATGCAAACTGCACGGCCTCGCTGCCGCCGCAGGTGACGATGATGTCGTCGGGAGTGAGGTTGATGTTATACTTAGCATAGTAGCCTACCATCTTCTCGCGGTAGGTTTGGTAGCCCTGTGAGGGAGAATATTCCAGTACCTTGCGGTCCACGTTCTTGAGGGCGTCGAGTCCTTCCTGGGGAGTGGGCAGGTCGGGCTGACCAATGTTGAGGTGGTATACTTTGATACCGCGCTCCTTAGCAGTTACTGCATAGGGGGCGAGTTTACGAATAGGTGATGCGGGCATTTCAATGCCACGTTGTGCAATCTTAGGCATTTTAAAATTTAGTTTTTAGTTTATATTAAATATAGGGTGCTAAGGTACAAAAAAATTGCTATATCCACAACAATTTCAATAAAAATAAAAATCCCTAGGATATTCTTCTTCTCTCATGAATCCCTTAGGTTTTACTTTACCTCCAGAGAATAAACCCCTATGTATTATTCATGAGGGTAAAGACGTAACCACTCAGTAATGAGGATTATCTTGCGCCTGTTTCTGCCGGTTGGGTCCCATTGGTGTATAGTTATTCTATACCGAGAGGAAAAAAAACTGTGTAATTAATGTGGTTTAATTTTTGGTTTTAGTGCAAAATGCAGTATCTTTGCAATTTAAAGCAAATCACTCATCAAAAGTATAATAAAACAACAAATTGCAAAACATGAAACACAGTATTGTCGCCTTGATCGTCGCGCTGTGCTGCTGCCTGCCCGGCATGGCCAAGACCAACAAACAAAAGGAAACCGAGAACTACAAGAAAGGCATAGAACTGATGGAGGAATATGACTTTGAAGGAGCTAGAGAAGCATTCCTCAAGGATGTTGCCCTTAATTCCAAAAGCGGTTTTTCTCACGGAATGCTTGCCATGCTATATTCAATGGATTTAGAATATGAAAAAAGTCTTGAAGAAGCCCAGCTAAGCATCAAGTACCTCCCAAAGAATGAAACAAAGTTTTTAGAGGCATCATACTACTACAGCGCGCTTGCCCATGAGAGCCTGGGCGACACGGTGGCTGCGCTCGAATGCTATGACAAGGCCATCGAGTATAACCCCGAGAATACGGTTTATCACTGCAACCGCGGATTACTGTATTACGAGTTGGGCCAGTTAGAAAACAGCATTGAGGAATACCGCAAGGCCATTGCCAAGGACCAGGGAAATGACAGTGGGTATATTGGCTTGGCGCGGTCACTGCATGACATGGGCCGATATGACGAGGCCATCGAGCAGCTCAACATCATCTCCACGCTTGCGCCCGATAATGAAGACATCTACAAGTGGCGCGCCGCCTGTTACATCAAGAAGGGTGACCTGAACAAGGCTACCGACGACATCATCAAGGGTATAGAGGGTGATAACTACAGCACCAGCGATTACTTGATGTCGCGTGACGAGGAACTGGTGAGGCTGCTGGAGGCGAAACTCAAGATCATGGTGAACAAGGAGAAGACCGATTTTAACTTACCAGTGTATCTGGCTATGTTGTATGAGAACAACGGACGACCCGACAAGGCCGTTGAATGCTACAAGAAAAGCCTTGACCGCGGTGCATCGCAGGACACTTGGATAAACATTGCCAACGAATATGACAAGATGGGTGACTATTCCCGTGCGCTGCTGGCTGCCGATAAATGTGTTAAGAGTGACAGCATGTACTTGACATACAAGACCGTAATCATGTATCACGCAGGACTCATGGACGAAGCCCTCACAATCCTGGATAATATAATAAAGGAAAACGAGAAAGAGACCAGTGAGGAGGAAGAAGACGATACAATCGAGAATGATAGTTTGGAAGTAGATTTTGAGAACATCTTTGATAAAGTGTTTAAAGATTATGACACCGAGGAGGCTTATTTGCAAAAGGCTGATATCTACTTCGCCCAGAAGAATTATCAGGGCGTTGTTGAATCCCTTGATAAGGTATTGGAAATGAATATTGGAATGTTCTGTTACAACTACTATCGCGGATTGGCCTACAAGGCGATGGGACAGGAAGATAAAGCCCGCGAGTGTTTCATGAATATGGCAGATATGTGCAATGATGAATATTGCAAGTATGGTCCTGCAGCCTGCTACATGGCTGGTGAAAAAGAAAAGGCCGAGGTTATCTACAGGAAAATCATGGAAAAAGATTCGCTCAGCAATATTGCCCTGCAGGAGGGTATATACCTGGCCTGTGCCCGTGGTGACGAGGCCGAGGCCCTGGCAATGGTGAAGCATGCCATCGACAAGGGATATGTTGACCTGGGAGAGTTTGAATGGGAACCTGCAATAAGCATGTTGCAGGACAATAAAGAGTTCAAGCAGCTGATGAGCGACTGCCGCAAGCGATTTGGCGTAGAGGAAAATGTCCAGCACGAGGAGATTGCCGACGGCGAGACCATCGAGATACCGGTATCTAAGAAGGATGGAAGCTATATAGCCAAGTGTAGCATCAACGGGCTTCCGGTCACACTGGCCTATGACCCGTCGGCAAGCGACGTGAAAATATCGGACGTGGACGCCAGCTTCATGCTCAAGAACGATTACATCGAGAGGAAGGAAGTGTCAAGCGTCGAGTATGTTGACGAATATGGAAACATGTCGGCCGGTGCACAGGTGTTATTAAAGAAAATCACCCTGGGTGGCCTGGAATTGACCAACGTGAAGGCGCTGGTTGCCAACACTTCCTCGGTGAGCATCATCCTTGGCCCCAAAGCCCTGCACCGCCTGGGCAAAGCCGAACTGGACACCACGCGCATGGTGCTCAGGATTACCCTGTGGTAAGAGTAACCGCTATGGAACGAACAACCGGGTGCCGCAGTAGTTTCACTGCGGCACCCGGTTGTTTTAAAGCCAATTATTACCACGCATTTTTGCGTGGTCACACGGCTTTACATGGCTTTATCCATTTTTTTTTACTGCTTGTTGCGGGGGTGGTGGGTGAGGATTTCGTCGCGCAGGCGCGAGCGGTCTATGTGCATGTAGATCTCGGTGGTGGAGATGCTCTCGTGGCCCAGCATCTGCTGGATGGCGCGCAGGTTGGCACCTCCCTCGAGCAGATGGGTGGCAAACGAGTGGCGCAGGGTGTGGGGCGACACGGTCTTGCGTATGCCCGCCAGCTCGCACAGTTGCTTGACGATGATGAACACCATCTGGCGCGACAGCGGTGCGCCACGTCGGTTGAGGAACAGCACGTCGTGGTAGCCTCGCTTCACCACCATGTGGTTGCGCACCTCCTTGAGATACTGGTCGATATAGTGCAGCGCTACGGGCGAGATGGGCACCAGGCGCTGCTTGCTGCCCTTGCCCTCGACCACGATGTACTCGTCCTCGGTGTAGAGGCACGAGATCCTGAGTCCCGTGAGCTCGCTCACACGCAGTCCGCAGCCATAGAGGGTCTCGATGATGGCGCGGTTGCGCAGTCCCTCGGGGGTGCTCATGTCGATGCAAGAGACCATGGCGTCAATCTCGTCGAGGGTGAGCACGTCGGGCAGATGCCGGCCCAGCTTGGGGCTTTCGAGCAGCCGCGTGGGGTTGCGGTCTATGTAACCTTCGAGCTTGAGGAACTTGTAGAACGACTTGATGCCCGAGATGATGCGTGCCTGCGACCGCGGCTGTATGCCCAGGTCCTTGAGCGTGCACACGAACTGCTCCAGCTGGGCCTCGGCGGCAGTGTCCACCGCCCCACCCTCCTGCAGCATGTAGCTGGTGAGGTGTTCCACATCGCGTGCATAGGCCGCCGCAGTGTTCTGCGACAGTCCCTTCTCCACACGCAGGTAAACCTCAAACCTGCGCTTCACATCCCCTATGTCCTCAATATCCCGCGCCATGATTTTATCCTTTTCTACCTCTATTTAATATTTTCCAAACAAATAATTCGCCGTTTTTCTATATTTTCCAAACAAATCCGTAGTTTTATAGACAGAAGAACAGAAGAGATTTTTCGGTTGTTCATCAATTTGATGTGATGCTCTCAATAGAGCTGGTCCAATTATCTCCCGGTGAAGTTGATGTTGGGACCGTATGATCCTCCGCATATGTATAGTGTTTTGGGCTTTGCTTCGTTGAAGTTGTCGGTAACTGTAACTGTACCTTCTTTAAGATTAAATCTCAATGTTGTGGCGCTTATCCAGTTTACATATTCTATGCGTACAACGAGTATATCCTTGCTCTCCCATGCATAGCATCCGGCTGCTTGGAAGTTGCGCTTGAGTCCCTTGAAGCGGTCTACGGCTTCGATTGAGTAGGGAGGAACATCTTTTAAATCGGTGTATAACCACTTTCCGTTGCCCAGGGCTATGGTTTCTTTAACCATGCCCTTGCAATTCATGGTTATGTTATAATTCTCGTCAATAGTTATTTCACCGATACTTTCAGAACGCGTATCCATGTCACTTACGGATAAAATAATGGGAAGAGGCTCGCCGGCTTTCTTACCCTTGAGCAGGGGGAGAGATGCAGTGGCACATGCTGCTTCGAGTGCCTTTTGCGCTTTATCAGGCTTAGCATTCACTTTGTCTACGCCGGGGAGGAGTTGGTTCCAGATGCAGGCGAGCTCGCCGTGGCCGTCGCCGCTCATACCCAGGATCACGACCACGATGTCGAGTTCGGGGACACATACGATGTACTGGCCGAAGGCTCCGTCGGCACGGAATGCGCGCGGATCCTTACAGCGCCACAGCTGGTAGCAGTAGCCCTGGTTCTTGTCGCTGGGGGCGTCGCCGGGCTTGACGAAGTCATAGTTGATCTGAGCCTTCAGCGCCTGGTCAAAGTAGTCGGCGGGAACGAGCTGCTTTCCGTTCCAGTTGCCACGTGCGTTGAGGAGCATGCCCACCTTGGCGAGCGACTCGGCCTGGAGGCGCAGTCCCCATCCGCCGGTGTTGATGCCGTCGGGGCTCTGTTCCCAGTCGGCCTCGGTGATGTGCATGGGGCCGAAGACATGCTCGTTGAGATATTCGAGCACGGTCTTGCCTGTTACACGCTGCAGGATGGCCGATAGCATGTAGGTGCACATGGAGTCATACTGGAAATGGGTGCCCGGCTCGTCGTCGACGGGTTTTGCAAGCCATTCCTTGATCCAGTCGGGGCTGTCGGCAAAGTTGCGCATGAGCCAGTCGGGCTTGATGCCCGAAGCCATGATCATGACGTCGCGCACGGTCATCTTGGCCAGGCGGTCGCTCACGGTAGCCGGGAGTTTATCGGGGAAGAAAGCAGCGACGCGGTCGGTGAGGCGCAGACGGTTCTCCCCTATCGCGATGCCGGCGGCCAGCGAGACAAACGTCTTGCTGCACGAGTAGAGGGTGTGGGCATCCTCGGAGCGATAGGGAGCGGGATGCACCTCGGCAATGACCTTGCCATGGCGCAGCACCATGGCGTGGTGGATATCGGTTTTCTTGACCTTGAGCAGCGAGTCGACAAACATCTTCACTGCCGCGGGGTCAACACCCTCGCTGGCAGGAGTGCTGCGCTCCAAGTCACCCACCTGGGCCATAGCAACCACAGCCCATGCCACACACAACAAACTAAACAGTACCTTCTTCATATCCTTATCAATATTTAATTTTCTAATATCTTATAGGCACCATGTGCCGTTCTTAAAGCGAGGCTTTCTTCCTGTGGTGCCATATCTCTAGGCTGTTGATGGCGTTTTGCCACAGGATGTAGCAGCCGGGTCCCACGGCGCACAGCGGCGTGAGGTAGGTATAAGCAATCCACACGGCAAAGGCGGTGTTCTTTTGCCCCAGTCCCTGCCCAGCCTCGATGACGCTGTCGTGAAAACGCCCCACGTAGCGCCCTATGGCAAACTGCAGCAGGCACATCACCAGCGAGATAGCCGCGATGACGAGCACAAATGCCACGGTGGTGCCGGCGTGCATGATATACTTGACGGTGCTGCCGGTGACGATGGTGAGCGAGATGCCCCACATGTAGAACGACAGGTCCTCGATGGCGATGATGCGCGCATGCAGGCGCGGGAGGAAGTGCTTCACCACGTAGGCCGCCGCCATGGGGACGATGAGCACCATGCACACCTTGTAGAGGATGGCGAGGAAAGCCTGCAGGAACGAGATGTCGAGCGTGCTGTCAATCATGGGGAACACCGTGGGCACCATGAGCGCCGTGATGAAGTTGGACACAAACGTGTAGGTGGTCATTGATTCGAGGTTGCCGCCCAGCTTGGCGGTGACCACGGGCGCCGCGGCCGCTCCGGGCGCGATGACACAGGTGAGAATGCTCTCGGCAATCACCAGGTTGTTGCCGGTGATGCCCGTTGCCATGATCACGGCGGCGATAGCCCCTGTGATGACCACCTGGAAGGCGGTGATGATCCAGTGCCACGCCGTGGGGCGCATCTTGTGGAAGTCAACCTTGCAGAATGTGGTGAACAGGATCATGCCCATGAAAAACGGGAAAATGGCCTCAAAGATGGGGTCGAAGAAAGCGGCCGCCCCGGCGAGGCAATCCACGCTCGAGAAGACCAGGTAGAGCACCGTACCGGCCATGATAGCCGATGGAAGTGTCCAATCTTTCAGGAATTTTATAATATACACCATTACTACGCAACAAAGTTACTGCTTTTTCTTCTATAATTTAAAGAAAATTTGTATTTTTGCATCCGTCATCATGCACATGCTTCAATAAAGGGCAGTTATGGTGGCCTGGAATAAGGATATTTCATAGCCGAGACATGAACGAGAGAACAATAAACCAACTAAGGAAACTCAGGGAACAGGTCAACAATGGCACTGTCACCGTTGAGGAAGCGCGGATGATCAAGGATCAGATTCTGCGCGGCATCGTTCTCTACAAGACCGAGGACACCGGCAGCGGGCAGGGCACGTCGTCGCGCCCCCTGAGCCCCAAGGCAGCAAAGCTGAAGAACGCGGTGCTGGCGGTCATGGTAGTCCCCATGGTTTATTTCCTGGCATCGACCATTGCCCATATCATGGACCCGGAATACAGTTTCTGGCCCTACAAGGTGCCCGAGGCCATCGCCGAGGCTACCGCCGGGGATGTGGAAGGCGGTGAGGATGCCGACCTCACGGTGGCCGGTTTCCGTACCGGCAAGGGCGGCGTGAACCAGCAATTCCCCACCTCGAATGGCGGCGACGGCTACTACTATCACAACAGCAGCGTGGCACCCTCGTTTGATAACACCAGCGCCGGCGGCAGGAGTTATTTTAACTATGGTGGTGCCGACGAGTATATCGAGGAAGTCCCCGAAGGTGCTGATGTAGCCGATGCCGTACCCGAGGCACCCGCTGCTCCCGAGGCACGTCCCGAGGTTCCCAAGCCTCAGCCCAGGGCCGAGAGCAACGCTGTGCCCCGCCCGGCGGCGCGCGCTATCGAGGCCCATGTCGATGGCAAGCCTAACAACAGCGCCGTGCCTCCCCCACCCAAGCGCGAGAAAGGCTCGGTTCCTCCTCCTCCCAGGAAGCAG
>JAZQPG010000098.1:0-17289 GCA_045628365.1 Sodaliphilus sp.
GAAACGCTTCGCGATTGCGGGGCGTATTTGGTTGGTTATCAGTTTTTTTAACAATTAGTTGCTATTGTGGGAAATAATTAGTAACTTTGCATGATTTTATATACTATCAAAAAATATTTATGTTAACACCTACTAAAAAAACCATCGTACTGGGTGACGGACGTGAGATCACCCTTGAAACTGGAAAGCTTGCCAAGCAAGCCGATGGAGCTGTTGAACTGCGCTTCAACAACACAATGATGTTGGCGACAGTTGTTTCGGCCAAAGAGGCCGAGGAAGGTGCTGATTTCATGCCCCTTCAAGTTGAATACAAAGAGAAATTCTCTGCATTTGGTCGTTTCCCCGGCGGTTTCACCAAGCGTGAAGGCCGCGCCAGCGACTACGAGATCCTGACCGCACGCCTCGTTGACCGCGTGCTGCGTCCCCTGTTCCCCTCAAACTATCACGCAAACACTATCGTTCACATCATCATGTTCTCGAGCGACGGTGTTGACTGCCCCGATGCACTTGCAGGTCTTGCAGCATCGGCTGCTATTGCTGTATCTGACGTTCCCTTCGAGGAGCCCATCGCCGAGGTGCGCGTGGCTCGCATCGACGGACAATTCGTCATCGACCCCACTTTCGAACAGATTGAAAAAGCTGACATGGAATTAATGGTAGGTGCAACTTACGATAACATCATGATGGTCGAGGGCGAGATGGACGAGGTGAGCGAAGACGACCTTATCGCTGCTCTCAAGGCTGCGCACGACGCTATCAAGCCCATGTGCGTTGCTCAGAAGGAACTTGCTGCCGAGCTCGGCGTTGTTAAGCGTGAATATTGCCACGAGGTTGACGACGAGGAGATCAAGGAGCGCGTTCGCAAGGAGTGCTATCCCAAGTGCTACGCAGTGGCTCAGGCCGGTAGTGCCGACAAGCACTGGCGCAACGAGCAGTTCCAGAAGGCTCACGACGAGTTCCTGGAGACTCTCCCCGAGGAGGAGCGTGAAGAGAAGGCTCTCATGATTGCCCGCTACTTCCACGACGTGCAGCGCGACGCAGTGCGCCGTTGCATCCTCGACGAGCAGATTCGTCTCGACGGCCGCAAGACCAACGAGATTCGCCCCATCACCTGCGAGCCCGACTACCTGCCTTATCCCCACGGATCGGCAGTGTTCACCCGTGGTGAGACCCAGGCACTGGCAACCGTTACCCTCGGTACCAAGCTTGACGAGAAGCTCATCGACGACGTGCTCAAGCACGAGAACGAGCGCTTCCTGCTTCACTATAATTTCCCCAGCTTCTCAACCGGCGAGGCACGCGCACCCCGTGGCGTGAGCCGTCGTGAGGTGGGTCACGGCAATCTGGCACACCGCGCCCTCAAGCGCATGCTGCCCGATGACCTCCCCTACACCGTTCGCGTTGTCAGCGATATCCTCGAGTCTAACGGTTCGTCTTCAATGGCTACCGTATGCTCAGGCTGCATGGCACTGCTCGACGCAGGTGTGAAGCTCAAGAAGCCCGTTGCAGGTATTGCAATGGGTCTGATCACCGACGAGGGCAACGTTAAGCACGCCGTGCTGAGCGACATCCTTGGTGACGAGGACCACCTGGGCGACATGGACTTCAAGGTAACTGGTACCGTTGACGGTATCACCGCTACCCAGATGGATATCAAGTGTGACGGTCTTCCCTACGAGATCCTGGAGCAGGCTCTGCAGCAGGCTAAGGAAGGTCGCCTCCACATCCTCAACCTCATCAGCGAGGCTATTCCCGAGGCTCGTGAGGACTACAAGCCCCACGTTCCCCGCATCGTTCACATGACTGTTGACAAAGAGTTCATCGGCGCTATCATCGGTAAGGGCGGCGAGGTTATCCAGGGTATTCAGGAAGAAACCGGCGCAACCGTTACTATCGACGAGATCGACGGCAAGGGCGAGATCGACATCAGCGCAGCTAACGTTGAGTGCATCGACGCTGCTGTTGAGCGCATCAAGGCTATCATCGCTGTTCCCGAGGAGGGCACTGTTTACACCGGTAAGGTGCGCAGCATCCTCGAGTTCGGTGCATTCGTTGAGTTCATGCCTGGCCGCGACGGTCTGCTGCACATCAGCGAGATCAGCTGGGAGCGTCTCGAGAGCATGGAAGCAAGTGGCATCAAGGAAGGCGATGAACTCACTGTTAAGCTCATTGAGATCGACAAGAAGACCGGTAAGTTCCGCCTGTCACTGCGTGCTCTCCAGGAGAAGCCCGAGGGCTATGAGGAGCGTCGCAACGAGCGCAAGGGTCCCCGTCGCGAAGGCGGTAATGGCGGTGGCAACCGTGGTCCCCGTCGTGAAGGTGGCAACCGTGGTCCCCGTCGTGAAGGCGGCAACGGCCGTGGTCCCCGTCACGAGTAATTGAACATACAATCCGTTTTATATCGAGTCCCGAGCCCGCAACGGCCCGGGGCTTTTTTATTCAAGGGGGGGTAGCTATGGTACTCATCTTTCAGATGCTCTCAGGTTTCTCGGAGATCTCGGAGTTCTTTGAGATCTCGGAGGTCTCTCGGAGGTCTCTCGGAGGTCTCTTGGAGCACTCGGAGGTCTCGGAGATCTCGGAGGTCTCTTGGAGGGCTTGGGGGGATGGGGCATGCTTTTTTGTTATGGGGAGTGTTGGTTGTTGTGGCATTTTATTTGTTTATATGGTTATTTGTAGAGCAAAATGATAGAAATATATTATTTTCTTTGGAAATATGAAAGTAAATATATAACTTTGCAGTGCAAATTGATAATTTAATAAGAAGTTTAATGATATAACACTTTAATAATATGTGTGGAATAGTAGGAATATTTGGACATGGAGTTGGCACTGCTGAACGCCGCAAGGAGATTTTAAAGATGTCGCACAAGATACGTCACCGTGGCCCCGACTGGTCAGGTATCTATTGTGGCACCAATGCCATCATGAGCCATGAGCGCTTGTCTATTATCGATCCACAGTCGGGCGGCCAGCCGCTCAAGAACGCCAGCGGTGACATCATCCTCACTGTTAACGGCGAGATTTATAACCACAAGAGCATACGAGAGGAGTTTGAGGGCAGCTATGAGTTCCTCACAGGCAGTGACTGCGAGTCAATCATCCCCTTGTATGAGAAATACGGTGTGGACTTTCTGGACAAGCTGAGCGGCATCTATGCCTTTGCCCTCTACGACGTGAAGAAGGACTTCTTCATGATTGCCCGTGACCCCATAGGGGTTATTCCCCTGTACATTGGCACGGATAACGAGGGCAACACTTACTTTTGCTCCGAGCTCAAGGGACTGGAGGGAGTGTGCACCACCATCACCCCATTCCTTCCGGGTCATGTCTACACTAGTGATGACGACGAGCCACGCCGCTGGTATCACCGCGACTGGACCGAGTACAGCGCCGTGAAGGACAACGTCACCGACATCGCCGCCCTGCGCAGTGCTCTCGAGGAGGCCGTTCGCCGCCAGCTGATGAGCGACGTGCCCTATGGCGTTCTCCTGAGCGGAGGCCTCGACTCGTCGGTGATCTCGGCTATAGCGGCTAAGCTGGCTCCTAACCGCATCGAGGAAGACGGCAAGCAACCCGCTTGGTGGCCAAGGCTGCACTCATTTGCCGTGGGCCTCAAGGGCGCTCCCGACCTGGCAGCTGCCCGCAAGGTGGCCGACCACATAGGCACCGTGCACCACGAGATCAACTACACAGTGCAGGAGGGTATCGATGCCCTGCGCGACGTGATATACCACATCGAGACCTACGACGTGACGACCGTGCGCGCCTCTACGCCCATGTACCTGCTGTCGCGTGTCATCAAGTCGATGGGTATCAAGATGGCCCTCTCGGGCGAAGGCGCCGACGAGATCTTTGGCGGCTACCTGTATTTCCACAAGGCACCGTCGGCCCAGGCGTTCCATGAGGAAACCGTGAGGAAGCTGAGCAAGCTCCACCTCTATGACTGCCTGCGCGCCAACAAGTCGCTCAGCGCGTGGGGAGTGGAGGGACGTGTCCCCTTCCTTGACACCGAGTTCCTCGACGTGGCGATGCGCCTCAATCCCGCCGACAAGATGATCACCCCCGAGCATCCCATCGAGAAATGGGTGCTGCGCAAGGCGTTTGAGGACATGCTTCCCGAGAGCATCGCATGGCGCCAGAAGGAGCAGTTCAGTGACGGAGTGGGGTACAGCTGGATTGACTCGCTCAAGCTGCTGGCCGAGCAACAGGTGACCGACTCGATGATGAAACATGCTGCCCAGCGCTTCCCCATCAACACCCCCATGAACAAGGAAGAATACTTCTACCGCAGCATCTTTGAGGAAGTGTTCCCGTCACAAACCGCGGCACAGTGTGTGCCCTCGGTGCCCTCAGTGGCCTGCAGCACCGCCGAGGCTCTGGCCTGGGACGAGTCGTTCAAGAACATGAACGATCCCTCGGGGCGCGCCATCAAGGGTGTCCACAACCTTGCCTACAAGGGCTAGTCCTGGGAAAATACACAATGCTGTTTCATGGCAGGTCCCCGGCAATTCATGCCTCAGGGACCTGCCGCTGTGTTGTGGTGGTGTGTGAAAGGGTAGCGTGGGGATAGTGTTTTTTGCGGTTTTTAAGGTGTGCGGGGAAGGTTGGGTGCAAAAAGTTTTGTATATTTGCACATTATTAAGAATTGTATATGATGAATTGGGATAAACTCATTAGCGACAAGCGACTGGGGCTAGAGCACTATCATGACACTAAGGGCGGCGTGCGCAGCGACTTTGAACGCGACTATGACCGCCTGGTGTTCTCCTCACCGTTTCGCCGCTTGCAAAATAAAACACAGGTGTTTCCTCTGCCGGGAAGCATCTTTGTCCACAACCGTTTGACCCACAGCCTCGAGGTGTCGTGCGTGGGTAAGTCGCTTGCCGGCGAGGTGGCGTTGCTGCTTCGCGACAAGTATGCCGGTGAACCGTGGCGCGACAAGCTGCGCGACATGGGCGAGATTGTGGCTGCCGCATGCCTAGCCCATGACCTGGGTAATCCGCCCTTCGGCCACTCGGGCGAGAAGACAATCGGGGCCTACTTCAGCGAGGGCCGTGGCCTGGCATTGCGCGAACATTTCACCGACGCCCAGTGGAACGACCTGATACACTTTGAAGGCAATGCCAACAGTTTCCGCACGCTGGTCCATCAGTTCAAGGGACGTCGTCCGGGAGGCTTTGCCATGACCTATTCCACGCTGGCGTCGATCGTGAAGTATCCGTTCTCGTCGATGCAGGCTAGCAAGAAGGGCAAGTTCGGGTTCTTCACCACCGAGAAGGAATACTTTGAACGCATCGCGACCGAGCTGGGCATGATCAAGCTGGGCGAGGAACGTTATTGCCGCCATCCGCTGGTGTACCTGGTGGAGGCTGCCGATGACATCTGCTACCAGATCATGGACATCGAGGACGGCCACAAGCTCAAGATCATCGACACCGAGGAGACGATGTCGCTGCTCATGTCGTTCTTTGACGAGGAGCGCCGCGAGCACATGCGCGACATCATGTCTAATGTGGATGATCCCAACGAGAAGATCGCTTACCTTCGCTCGAGCGCCGTGGGACTGCTGGTGCAGGAGTGTGCGCGCACCTTTGTTGCCCATGAGGAGGAGATACTGGAGGGTGCCTTTGAAGGCTCGCTCATCGATAACGTTTCGCCGCTTGCCGCCGCCGGTTACAAGCGTTGCAGCCAGGTGGCTCACGACCGCCTGTACCGTGCCGGATATGTTGTCGACGTTGACCTGGCCGGTAACCGCATCATCAATCTGCTGCTTGAGAAACTCATCGACGCCGTGATGCATCCCGAGCGCAACTACTCGCAGCTGTTGCTCAACAAGTTTCCGCAGCAGTATGACGTGCATGCGGCAACGGTCTACGAGAAGATACAAGCCGTTCTGGACCACATCAGCGCCATGACCGACGTCTACGCCCTCAACCTCTACCGCCAGCTCGACGGCATCTCGATACCCACGGTATAAAATCGAAAACAAAAATTTCTGGCATTTTCACGTAAACTGAGCGCCCCCGTGCCTCACGGAGAACCGTGAGGAAATAATAGATATAAACCCTTTAAACGCCACAATAATGGAACAAATTGTAAAACACTTTACCGACAACGATGCATACACTTACAGCTGTATGTATTACATATTGCAAAAGTACCCGCGTGCCGAGGTGGAGTACACATTCTTTGACCGCAACCACACGCAGTATCCCGAGGGATTCGCAGCCCTGCTGCAGGAACAGATTGACTACATGCCCTCGGTGGTGATTACCGACGAGGAAGTGAACTACATGATGGAGAAGATGTACTTCCTGCCCATGTGGTTCTTCACCTTCCTGCGCGGTTTCCGCTTTAATCCCAGCGAGGTGAAAATCACCCAGGACGAGGAACGCCATCTCAACATCCTCATCCGCGGCAAGTGGTACTCTACTATCATCTGGGAGATGGTGCTGCTGCAGTGCATCAGCCAGCTCATGCACACTATTAACGGCGACATGGAGGCCTATGACGCCGTGCTCGAGGAGCAACGCACCCGTGCCAAGGCCGAGCGTGCTCTCAAGAACGGATTGATCATCAGTGACTTCGGGTCTCGTCGCCGCTTCTCGTTTGACCACCAGGACATGGTTGTGCGCGTGTTTAAGCAGGTGCACGAGCAGGGCGGCTGGACCGACGAGGGTGGCGAGTTCCACAAGTGGACCGGTTCGTTCCCCGGAACCAGCAACGTGTACTTCGCTATGAAGCATAACCTCACCCCCATAGGCACCATGAGCCACCAGTTGATAGAGTTTGAGGAAAACGTGAGCGGCCTGTTTGAGTGCAACTTCAACGTGATGCGCAAGTTCAGCGACGTCTATGACGGCGACAACGGCATCTTCCTCTATGACTGCTTTGGCGACAAGGTGTTCTTCAACAACCTGAGCAAGCGCATGGCGATGATGTACCGTGGTTTGCGTGTCGACAGTGGCAAGGAAGAGGAGCAGCTCGAGAAGATCATTGCCAAGTATGAGTCGCTGGGCATTGACCCTGCCACCAAGCAGGTGGTATATAGCAACGGTCTGAACATTGACCGCGCCATCGAACTGCATGAGTTCACCGCCGGCCGCATGCAGGACAGCTACGGCATTGGCACCCACCTCACCTGTGACATCACCGGTGTGAAGGCGATGAACATTGTTGTGAAGCTCACCAAGATGCGCATCACCGAGCTGCGCGAGTGGCACGACTGCGTGAAACTGTCGTGTGACAAAGGCAAGACCCTGGGCAACCCCGACAAGTGCCGTTATCTGCTCTCACAAATAGGCGAATAAGATGAAGAAACTTTTAACTATAATGCTGGCGGCACTGCTCACTGCGGGAGTCGCCAGTGCTCAACAAAAGCGGTTGCGCGACTACGGCGTGCAGCTGGGAGTGATGAAGACCGGGTCGCTCAATGCCATCACCGATGTGCCCGGCGTGACCGTGGGACAGGTGACACTCAAGGGCAACGGCGCCAATACCGGCGTCACTGCGATCGTGCCCCATCAGGGCAACATCTTCACCCATAAGTGTCCGGCGGCAGTGTACGTGGGCAACGGGTTCGGCAAGCTCGCCGGTTCCACCCAAGTGCAGGAACTGGGCAACATCGAGACCCCCGTTATCCTCACCAACACGCTCAACGTGGCCGAGGGCATCGCCGGGGCCGTGGAGTACACCCTGGCACGCAACCCCAACGTGCGTTCGGTCAATGCCCTCGTGGGCGAGACCAACGATGGCAGCCTCAACGACATCAGGGCGCGCATCGTGACAAAGGAGGACGTGAAGAAAGCCATTGAGCAGGCCCAGGGAGGCCCTGTGCAGGAAGGCTGCGTGGGCGCTGGAACGGGCACTGTGGCATTTGGTTACAAGGCAGGCATAGGCACAGCGTCGCGAGTGCTGCCGCAGTCAATGGGCGGCTACACGGTGGGCGTGCTCGTGCAGGCCAACTTTGGCGGCGTGCTGCAGATTGCCGGCACTCCCGTGGGACAACTCCTGGGCAAATATAGCTATCGCGACAAGATACTGCAGGACGTTGACGGCTCGTGCATGATTGTTGTCGTTACCGATGCTCCTGTCGATGCCCGCAACCTCGAGCGCATGGCCAAGCGTGCCATCATGGGCATGGCACAGACCGGCGGCATAGCTTCAAACGGCAGCGGCGACTATGCCATCGCTGTGAGTGTGGCTCCAGGTAACCTCATTGACGAGAGCACCGGTAAGTACCAGCCCACGCTGCTCCACAACGACGACATGAGCGGTCTGTTCATGGCTACAATCGAGGCTACGAGCGAGGCGATATGGAACTCACTGTTTGCCGCCGAGACCACCACGGGCAACAACCGCACCGTGGAGGCCATCGACAAGGATAAGGCAGTGGAACTGATCAAGAAGGCCCAGCAGGCGGTAGACCTGCAGCCCACCTATCCCCTCAACCGATAAGTCTTCCTCTAAATAGGATGACTGCAACACAAAGAAAGGGCTGTGTCAACTAGTGACGCAGCCCTTGCCTTATTTTTGCTTAAAGCTAAATTACTTTACCTGATCAGCAAGCTCCTTACCAGCTTTGAATTTAACCACCTTCTTAGCAGCGATCTCGATAGTAGCGCCAGTCTGGGGGTTACGGCCTGTGCGAGCGGGCTTCTCGTTAACAGCGAAAGTACCGAAACCAACGAGAGCAACCTTGTCACCCTTTACGAGAGCTTCGCTTACAGCCTTGATAGCAGCCTCGAGAGCGTCCTTAGCCTGTACCTTTGTTAACTTTGCCTCAGCAGCAATTGCATTTACTAATTCTGTTTTGTTCATAATTGGAAGTTTTAAATGTATTAAATAGATGTTCAAATTATTTTCGGGGCAAATATATATAAATCTCTGATTATGACAAAAAAATCCTTAAAAAAAATGATTTTTTTTTGAAAAAAAACATGATTTGTTCGCATTTTGGTGTATAATAGGGAGTTTTTAAGTAATTTTGTACCCAAACAATAAAACGAGTATGGAAATGAGAAGAAACGGCTTTGACTTGCCTGTTGTTACTAAAAATCTGCTTATAATCAACTGCCTTTTGTGGCTTGCCACGATAGTTTTTTCTAAGGTAGGAATCATCAACCTTGACGAGTGGTTGGGGTTGCACTACTGGCGCGGCACCCACTTTAACGCTGCCCAGTTCATCACTTATATGTTCATGCATGACCAGAGCAACTTCATGCATCTGTTCTTCAACATGTTCTCGCTATGGATGTTTGGCGTCACGCTGGAGCGTGTGCTGGGCCCTAAGCGTTTCTTGTTCTATTACCTCACTTGCGGCCTGGGCGCGGCGTTCATCCAGGAGCTGGTGTGGGAGTTCACTTGGGAGCACGAGTTCGTCAGTTCGTTTGCCGCCCTCAACTCTCTGTCATTCGATGAGGTGCGCTCATTGTTGGCTAGCGGGCAGATTGCAGAGTATGTGGGACAATACTGGGGACTTCACGTCACCGTGGGCGCCAGCGGAGCCGTGTTCGGTATCCTGCTAGCCTTCGGTATGCTGTTCCCCAATCTGCCCATGTACATCATCCCGTTCCCGTTCCCTATCAAGGCCAAGTGGATGGTGATAGGCTACGGTGTGATTGAACTTTTCTGCGGCATAGGCGGCGTGATGGCCGGTGTTGCCCACTTTGCCCACCTGGGCGGAATGCTCTTTGGTTTCATACTTATAATGTATTGGCGCAAGAAAGGCGCGATAGGAGGTGGAAATGGCTTTTATTGATGACTTGAAGTACAGGTACCGCACGGGCTCGATGCTCATGCGGCTCATATATGTCAACATCGCGGTGTTCGTGGTGTTCAGGGTGCTGGGCCTTGTGGCTTTCTTTGGCTATCCTGTAGCGCTGGTGCCGCTCAAGTGGATCGAGGTGTCGAGCAATGCATGGGAGGTGCTGGTAAAGCCATGGACGCTGATTACCTATGCCTTTGCCCACTACGAGATAATGCACATCCTGTTCAACATGCTGTGGCTGTACTGGCTGGGGCGCATCTTCATGGAATACTTCAACGCCAAGCAGCTCACGGCGCTGTACATCTATGGCGCTTTAGGCGGTGCGGCGCTTTATCTGGCAGCCTATAATCTGCTGCCTGTGTTCCATGGCCAGGGGAGCTACATGCTTGGGGCGTCGGCCTCGGTAATCGCCATTGTGGTTGCCACGGCTACCTATGCCCCTGATTACAGGATAGGGCTGCTGTTCATAGGCGCCGTGTCGCTCAAGTGGGTGGCTATAGTCACCGTGGGCATAGACCTGCTGAGCATCGATGCCGTTAACCCCGGCGGTCACATCGCCCACCTGGGCGGTGCCCTGGTGGGGGTGCTTTACGGCATGATGATGAAGCGCGGACACGATATCACCGCTCCGCTCAATGCCGCGATCGACAGTGTCGTGGCAATGTTTTCGCGCCTAGGCAGCATGAAGAAAGCTAAAGGCCCCGGAGCTCCCGTGGGCGGCTCGGCCTACCGTCGCACTGACAGCAGTGCAACGTCATCGGCCGCAGGACGTGACACCTCGGCCTCTCGCCCCGGCGAGAAAGAACTCGACGAGGTGCTGGCCAAGATCAAGCGCTCGGGCTACACGGCGCTCACTCCCGAGGAGCGTGACCTGCTGTTCAGCTTCTCGCGCAAAGACAAGAAATAACTATCTGCTCAAGGAATGAAGAGTATCATCAACATAATAGTGACATTACTGTCGGCGTTGGCGGCCGGGCTGCTGCTCACGTCGGCCTATGGCGGCTTTATCGACCCGCGTTCGTTTTACTGGCCGGCAATCCTTAACCTGGGCTTCCCCATTGCCTTTGTCACCAGCATCGTGGTTGCAGTCCTGTGCCTGATGCTGCGGTTCAAGCGTGCTGCTGCTGTAGTGGCGTTGGCATTGCTGCTGTCGCTCCCCGCGTGGCACAGTTTCATGCCGCTTAGCTGGGGCGGCACTCCCGACAACCCCGACAAGGCCTTCACCGTGCTCACGTGGAACGTCATCGGTTTCGAACCCATGAACGATGACTACGGGCCCACCATGCAGCACGTGCTCGACGTGGATGCCGACGTGGTGCTCATGCAGGAAACGTCGCTCAACGATGACGATTACCTGAACATCCCCTATATCCAGCCCTTGAAGAAAGAACTGGAGCAACGATACCCGTACCGCACGACTGGTGCCAACGACCTGGTGATCATGTCCAAGGTGCCGTTCAAACTCATGCCCGACACCACCATGCGCAATCGCAAGGGACTTAACGGGCCGGGCTCGTTCCACACCTATGGCAAGGTGTATGACATCAACATCAAGGGCCATGACCTGCGCGTCATCAACCTGCACCTGCAGTCCATAGGACTCAGTGCCGAGGACAAGCAGCTCTACAAGGACATAGCCACCTTCAACGAGAAGGTGAACACCACCTCCGAGCTGAAGCAGGTGAAGCACTCGCTGACCGACAAACTGGGAGCGTCCTATCAGCGCCGTGCCGGCGAGGCACAGGCCGTGCGCGACATCATCGACGCCAGCCCCGAGGCGGTTGTCGTGTGCGGAGACTTCAACGACACTCCGGGCAGCTACAGTTACCGCACCATCAGGGGCGACGACATGAACGATGCGTTCATCGACTGCTGTGCCCTGCCTGTCAATACATTCAACGCCAGCGGCATGTATTTCAAGATTGACCACATGTTCTATCGTGGCAACCTGCGTGCCGTGGACTCTCGCGTCGACAAGGCGGGCTCGAGCGACCATTATCCTGTTGTTACAACCTTTGAGTGGAAATAAACCAGTCCAACATGACAGCACGCAAGGCAGTGGACATAGCACTATGGACGGTCACGGCACTAAGTGTCGTGGCTCTCGTGCTGGCTGCCCTGGGCGGTTATTGCGATCCCGCCAGTTGGGGTTTTGTCCCGGGTGTCATGGCTTTGCTGTTGCCGTTCATTGTCGTGATTGCGTCGGCATGGCTCGTTGCCGTGGCGGTGATGCGCCGTTGGCGACACACGGTGGCCGTTGCCTTGGGCTTGCTGGTGTGTATGCCGGTGGCTTGTACCCAGTGCCCGGTGCGCTTGTCGCATCCCGTCAACAATGGCAGCGACCGTTTCACTGTGATGACCTATAACGTGGCGGCGTTCCCCCACCTGTATCGCCAGGACTCCAGCACGGTGATGCGCAACATCCTGGATATTAATGCCGACGTGGTGCTCATGCAGGACATGTCCCACTGGGACCGCGAGTTCCACTACGACACCATCAGGGGCCTTAAGCCCTACTATGACGAGCTTAACCGCAAGTATCCCTACCGCTCCTATACCTATCAGGACGAGGTGGGCATCCTGTCGCGCTATCCCTTCACGATGGACACCATTGTGGAGGCGAAACGCGGCTTCGAGACGCTTAATTACCTGCGCGATTTGGAACACCGGCCCGCCATGGCCTATGACATTGTAGTAAATGGCCGCCGCGTGCGTCTAATTAGTGCACACCTGCAGTCCTACGGGCTGAGCAGCAAAGACAAGAGCATCACCGGCACCAATGTTGACAACGCCTACGACGTGATGCCTGGCAGCGAGCTCGAGGGCATGTCGCTTCCGGCCAAGCTCAACCGTGCCTTCGCGCTGCGTGCCGCCGATGCCCGCGCGCTGCGTGCCGCCATCGACCGCAGCCCCGGGACGGTGATCCTGGGTGCCGACTTCAACGACGTGGCGGGCAGCTATGCCTACCGCACCGTCATGGGCGAGGATATGACCGACAGCTGGGCACAGGCGGGTAGGGGATATGCGTGGACCTATGCCATGCATCGCTTCTACTTCAAGATCGACCACATCTTCTACCGCGGCGACGTCAGGGCCGTGGACTCCAGGGTGTACAGTGACCTGCCGCTCACCTATACCGGCAGCGACCACTACCCGCAGGTGACTACATTTGAATTCATAAAATAATAACATAACAATAAATTCAACACTATGAAGAAGTTTCTATTAATCATGCTTGCAGCGATGTGCCTCACCGGTGCCGCTCAGGCAGCAAAAAAGAAGACTGTGACTCCAAGTAATCCTTTCCTCGCGGAGTATACTACCAAGTATGCTATCCCGCCGTTTGACAAAATCAAGTATGAACACTACATGCCCGCCCTCAAGGCCGGTATCGAGCAGCAGAACCAGCAGATTGCCGACATCATCGCCAATCCCGCTGCGCCCAACTTTGAGAACACCGTTCTCGCCCTCGACAACAGCGGCGAGACTCTCAACAAGGTGGCTTACGTGTTCATGGCCCTCGTGGAGAGCGACAACACCCCCGAGATGCAGAAGATCGCTGAGGAGTTCATGCCCCAGCTCACTGCCCAGAACGATGACATCTACATGAACGATGGCCTCTTTGCCCGCATCAAGGCCGTGCACGACAACGCCGACGCCCTGGGACTCACTCCCGTGCAGAAGCGCCTCACCGAGAAGTACTACAAGCGCATGGTGCGCAACGGTGCGTTGCTCAACGCTGAGCAGAAGGCCGAGCTCAAGGACATCAACATGAAGCAGAGCGAGATCTCGCTCAAGTTCACCAACAACGTGATGGCCGAGATCGCCGGCAACATCATCTGGGTGGACAGCGAGAGTCGCCTGAGCGGACTTGCCAAGAACACCATCGAGGACGCTAAGCGCCTGGCAACAGAAAAAGGCCAGCCCGACAAGTGGGCGTTCACCGCTAGCGCTTCGACACGCCTCGACGTGCTGGGCAGCGCCGACGACCGTGACCTGCGCCGCGAGATGTATGAGACCTACACCTCTACCGCCAGCCGTGGCAACGAGCGTGACAACTCGGCCAACATCAACCAGCTCATCAAGCTGCGCCAGCGCAAGGCCCAGCTGCTGGGCTTCGAGTCGTTTGCCGACTATGCCGTTGACCCCGTGATGGCCCACAAGGTTGAGGCTGCCGAGGGATTGCTCATGCAGATCTTCACCCCCGCCATCGCCAAGGTGAAGGAAGAGGTTGCCGACATGCAGGCCTATGCCGACGCCCACGGCGGTAACTTCAAGATTGCCCCCTATGACTACTACTATTACGCAGCCAAGGTAAAGGAGCAGAAGTACAACTTCAACGAGGAGGACGTGCGCCCCTACTTTGAGGTGAACAGCGTGCTCAAGAACGGCGTGTTCTGGGCTGCCAACAAGCTCTATGGCATCACCTTCACTGAGATTAAGGATGCCCCCAAGTACAACCCCGAGGTTACCGTCTATGACGTCAAGGACGCTCAGGGCAACCACCTCGCCGTGTTCATGACCGACTACTTCCCCCGTCCCACCAAGGCACAGGGCGCGTGGATGAGCGAGATGGCAACCGAGTACAACTACAACGGCAAGAGCGAGCGCCCCATCGTCTACAACGTGGGCAGCTTCACTCCTCCCACCAAGGAAACTCCCTCACTGCTCACCATCGACCAGGTTGAGACAATGTTCCACGAGTTTGGCCACGCGCTGCATGGCATGCTCACCAAGGCTCCCTTCCGCGGACTCGCCGGCACCAACGTTGACCGCGACCTCGTGGAGATGCCTTCACAGATCAATGAGCACTGGGCTTGGGTACCCGAGGTGCTCAAGAACTATGCCCGCCACTACAAGACCGGCGAGGTGATTCCCCAGGAACTCGTCGACAAGGTGCTCGAGAGCTCTAAGTTCAACCAGGGCTTCATGACCACCGAGCTCGTGGGCGCTGCCCTGCTCGACATCGAGTGGCACAAGCTCAACTGGTGTGGCGACATCGACATCAAGAAGTTTGAGCGCTCAGTGGCTCGCCGCATCAACATGCCCGAGGAGATCACCTTCCGCTACCGCAGCCCCTACTTCAAGCACATCTTTGACAACGACCAGTACAGCTGTGGTTACTACACCTACCTGTGGGCCCAGGTGCTCGAGGCCGACGGCTGGGAGCGCTTCCAGCAGGAAGGCGCCTTCAGCAAGGCTGCTGCCGACGACTACCGCCGCTTCATCCTCGAGGCTGGTGACACCGAGGATCCCATGGTGCTCTACAAGAAGTTCCGTGGCCAGGAGCCCAATGCCGACGCCCTGCTGCGTTTCCGTGGCCTGAAGTAACCCTGTCACACTAGGATACACCCCCATCAACGCTGCCCGTGAGCCTTCCCCAACCGCTCCCGGGCAGCGTTCTTTCCCCCAGCGCTCCTGCGTCGCGCAGGGGGTTATCAGAGGTAGCGTCCTGCGGACGCGTGGTGGTGGGGTCTGCTCCCCCCCTGCGCTCCTGCGTCGCGCAGGGGGTTATGGGAGGTAGCGTCCTGCGGACGGCTTGTTTCTGGGATATAGTCCTGCGGACGACACGTTTTTTTGCTTGTTTGGGGCTTTTGGGGGTTGGGAAAATTTTGTATCTTTGCAATTGATAAATCATTACTATATATATTATGAAGAAATTTATAGCTAAGATAGCGCTTGTGGCAGCTTGTGTCCTACCTTTCACAGCCACAGCCCAGAACAACAAAACCATTGCTCCTGCTATTATCAATATCGTTAACGGGTCGGTACACTTTGTCGATACCGACGGCAACGGTGTGCTCAACGCCGGTGAGAAAGGACGCGTCGTGTTCAAGGTGCGCAACGACGGCACTGGCGACGGCGTGGGCTGCCGCGCCGTGGTGACTCTTACCGGCACCACCGACGGTATCACCGCTCAGGACAAACTGCTGCCCACCATCCCTGCCGGCAAGGAGATTGAAGTGGACATCCCCGTCAGTGCAGGCGCCAATACCGAGAACGGTGACTTCAAGGTGTCGTTCCTGGTTGACGAGCCCAATGGGTTCGGTTCGGGCAAGGTGACCTGCGACATCCCCGTGCAGCAAAAGTTCCGTGCAGTTGCCATCCAGCCCTGGTCGCTGAAGATGGTTGATAACAGCGGCGACGGCAAGCTAGAGGGAAACGAGGCGGGTAATATAGTCTTCACCGTGAGCAACGACGGCAAGACCGTTGCCAGCGGCTACAAGGTGCGCGTTCGCACCTGGGGCGCAACCGACGATATCGCTGTTGACGACTATACCGTTATCCCCGACCTACCTGTGGGCAACTCGCGCGAGATAAAAATCCCTGTCAAGGCTGGTCTCGATACCAAGGTCGGCACCATGAAGGCAGCACTCTCGGTCATGGACCCCTCGGCACTGTTCACCGATGAACTCACTGTCGAGATACCTGTTGCTGCCTACCGCCATCCCAAGCTGGAGGTAGTTGCAGCCTCCCTGAGCCAAAGCATAGCCCGCCGCGCTCCCTTCACCCTCGAGCTCACCGTCAAGAACACCGGTGCTGGCCCCGCCAAGGACATTAGCGTGGACCTGTCAATCCCCGACAACGTGTTCTTCACTGCCGGCGGCAGCAAGCAGACGGTTCCCGCCCTCGCCCCCGGCGAGAGCACAGTGCTCAAATACAACATGATTGTAAACAACGACTACGTGGGCAACGATATATCCACATGGTTGAACATCACAGAGAATTATGGAAGAGGTGATAACTTTGTCTCTGTTTCCATGGTTGTCAACGGAAATACGATGCCAAATGTGAAAAATTATTGTCATAGGTTTGTTGACCTTGGCCTCCCCGGCGGCGTGTTGTGGGCAACCTGTAACGTGGGTGCCAGCATGCCCGAGGACTACGGCCTGTACTTCGCCTGGGGCGAGACCGTGGGCTATGCCAAGGGCGAGAGCCACACGTTTGACTGGGCGCACTACAAGTGGTGCAACGGCAGTTCCTATAGCATGACCAAGTACTGCACAAGTTCATCTTATGGCCGTGTGGACAACAAGACCGTCCTTGATGCCGCGGACGATGCCGCTACCGCCAACTGGGGCGACGGCTGGCGCATGCCCACCTTGCAGGAGATGAAGGATCTTGTAGATGACAAGTACACCACAACCGAGTGGGTGACAGTGAACGGAGTCTCTGGCCGCAAAATTACGAGCAAGAGTAACGGTAACAGCATTTTCCTGCCCGCCGCCGGCTACCGCAACGACACGAGCCTCGGCAGCGAGGGGTCCTACGGCTACTACTGGTCAAGTTCGCTCAATACAGTTAGCAGCATTTACGCCTACTACCTGTACTTCTATTCTGGCCGCATTGTTTGGTACTACGGCAACCGTTACCGCGGGCAAGGCGTCCGGGCTGTGCGTGTTCCTTCAGAATAAGGCGTCCTCACACGCAAAAGAACAAAAACAATCCCTAAAGTCCTGCCGTTTGTGGACACGTAGCGGTTGTGGGGCACATGGCGAGCACGGGAGTGCTCGCGCCCA
>JAZQPG010000099.1:0-7878 GCA_045628365.1 Sodaliphilus sp.
TTCGCTGTAAGAACGCTTCGCTGTAAGAACGCTTCGCTGTAAGAACGCTTCGCTGTAAGAACGCTTCGCTGTAAGAACGCTTCGCTGTAAGAACGCTTCGCTGTAAGAACGCTTCGCTATAAGGACGCTTCGCTGTAAGAACGGCGCGTTGCGCCTATAGGATCGTTGCTGTTCTTATAGGGCGTAAGCCCGTTCTTATAGGCGCGCACGCGCCGTTCTTATAGGGCGCTAGCCCGTCCTTATAGGCGCGTTGCGCCGTTCTTACAGGGCGCTAGCCCGTCCTTATAGGCGCGTTGCGCCGTTCTTCTAGGGCGCTAGCCCGTCCTTCTATTTCCCTAAAAATACTAAAATCTGTTCCGTTTTTCTTGATTTTTTTGGTGTTTTATCTTTTTTTTGTATTTTTGTGGTCCAAAACACTAAATAGAGACGCTATGGACCCTAAAAGAATACTTGAAGAGAAAGGCTATTGTGTGGTTGAACTGTCGCCCAGGAGTAACATCATGGGCCGTGCCATCACGTCAAAGTATACGATAATAGGGTTGTGCCTGAGCGGTAGTGTCATTTATGAACTGAACCTGGAGCGTGTCAAGGCCCATGCCGGGATGCGCCTGGCTTTTCCTCACGTGTCGATGCTCACCACCATGGAGATGACCCCCGACTTCAAGGCTCTCGTGCTGGTGATGGACGATGACTTCGCGCTGGAGTCGTCGGTGGGTATCGAGAGCGAGAAGGTGCATAGTATCTTCCGCAACGCGCTGCGTGTGGTTGATGATCCGCAGGAGTGGAAGCTGTTGCTCACGTTCATGGAGGGACTGTTTATTTACCAGTCGTTTACCACGTCGTCTGTTTCGCAACAGATAGGCGGCTCGCTCTTCCGCGACATCCTTCTGTTGCTAGGTGAGAGTGAGGCGTCACAGGCTGTAGGCAACCTGCCTTACAATAACTACACGATGGCCGATACCTACTTCCGCAACTTCATCAACCTGGTCAACGACAACGTGCGCCGTGAGCACGAGGTGAGTTATTACGCTTCCCAGCTCAACATCTCGCCCAAGTATCTGGGAGAGATATGCAAGCAGAAGTCGGGCCGCAAAGCCAAGGAGATTATCTCGGCGGTGCTCCTGGCCCAGCTCAAGCGTGACATCATCCTGTCGGGGATGTCGATGAAGACGCTGGCCTTCTCCTTCGGTTTTTCGGACCAGTCCAGCCTGGGTAAGTTCTTCAGGAAAATGACCGGAATGTCGCCCCGTGCGTTCAAGCAGCAGCAGTTTGTTGCTGACGTTGATGCCGGCGAGTGAGCCGTGGTGCATGCGCTGCAGCGTCATGATTTTTATTAGGGTATGAAAAATAGTAACACGTTTTTGTTTATCATATTAGGACTGCTGGCCGCGATGGCCACTGTTGTGAATAACCTTTTTGCTCCCTCGATGCCGTCGCTCGTGGAGTCGTTTGGCTCTACCGAGGCGATGGTGCAGTCGGGGTTTGCCGCGGGCATGGTGGGTCTCTCGCTAGGCACCCTCGTGTGGGGTGTGCTGAGCGATGCCCTTGGCCGTCGCCGGCCGTTGCTGGTGTCGATGACGTTGTTTGTGGTGTGCACCGCATGCATTCTGCCGGTGAAATCGCTGGGTCTGTTCGTGGCGCTGCGCTTTGTGCAGGGATTCACGGCAGCCGGCGGCATAGCCATCTCGCGCTCGGTAGCCACCGACTCGTTCTCTGACCGTCACCTGCTGCGTGCCATGGCCGTTATCAATGTGGTTAACGGCGTGATGCCCATCGTGACCCCTCTGGTGGGCAACGCCATGGTGTCGCTTGCCGGCTGGCAGGGCGTGTTTGCCGTCATGCTGGCTGTGGGCGTGGTGCTCATGGGAGGGTGCCTCAGGCTGGAGGAATCGTTGCCGGCCAGTCAACGCAGCAATCGCAGTTTTCGGGCAGTCATAGACCGTTTCATCGCAGTTTTGGGCAACCGTCGTTTCGTGACGATGCTCCTCCATCAGGCCACAGCCGAGGTGTTGTTGTTTGGTAACCTGGCGTCGGCGGCGTTCATCGCCCAGCGCTACGGCTATGCCCAGTACATCGGGCTCATCTATGCCGTCAACGGCGTGTGCATCGGCATCGGTGCCGGTGTAGCGGCGGTGTTCCCCTCGGCACGCATCGGTGTGCGCACCAGTTGCCTGGGTATGCTCGTGATGAGCTGTGTGGTGGCCGCTGTCCTGGTCAGTGAGGTGGGATTCATCCCTTATGAGATTGCCGTGTGTGTCATGCTGGCGTTCATGGGGATCACGCTGACGTCGTCGTCGGCAATCGCGATGGCGAGTGCTCGCGAGCAGGCCGGCACGGCCTCGGCGCTGTTTGTCGCCGGCGGATTCATGGTGAGCGGCCTTGTCACTCCGCTCATGGGCCAGGGCAACATGCTGCACAGCACGGCTGCCACCTTTGTTGTGGGTGCGGTCCTCGCCACCACCTTCTTCCTGATACATCCCCACAAGGAAAAACTGTAGTAGTGATTTGAACTGCTGGTAATCTTAGCCAGTCCCGGGGGCTCACGCCTCGGGGGGGGGGGGGGATTTCCTTTGCATTTTTGAAAAAATTACACTAACTTTGCATCTAAATATGAAAAGCAAAGGATTTTATTACGGAATAGGTCTGATGGCCGTTTTTAGCGTCGTGGCGTTCTGGATCGCCTCGTTCGACGCGGTGAAAGCGTTGTCGATTTCCCCTCTAATCGTGGGTATCATCCTGGGTATGGTGTATGCCAACACCCTGCGTCCCCGTCTGCCCGAGTCATGGGTGCCGGGGCTCAAGTTCTGCACCAAGCAGATACTGCGCACGGGCATCGTGCTCTATGGCTTCCGCCTCGTGCTCACCCAGGTGGTCGCCGTGGGGCTTCCTGCCATTGTGGTTGACTGCATCATCATCGGCGGCACCATCGGGCTGGGTATCCTCCTTGGCAGGGCCATGAGGATGGATGCCGACACGGCGCTGATCACATCGACCGGTGCCGCGATATGCGGTGCGGCGGCGGTGCTGGGCGCTGAGCCTGTCATCAAGTGTGAGAGCCACAAGACCGCCATCGCGGTGAGCACGGTGGTGATCTTCGGCACGCTGTCGATGTTCATGTACCCCATCATGTACCGCGCCGGGTTGCTCGACGGGCTCGACAACTCGCAGGTGGCCATCTACACCGGGTCGACCCTCCACGAGGTGGCCCACGTGGCCGGAGCGGGCAACGCCATGGACCCCACCGACTCGCTGGGCATTGCCGGAGCGGCCACGATCACCAAGATGATACGCGTCATCATGCTGGCCCCGGTGCTCATCATCATGTCCCTGTGCCTGCGCTCGAAAAATGCCGTTGAAATGGGCGATTCTACCCCTGGAGCACCCGCTGCCAAGGCTAAGATCACCATCCCCTGGTTTGCCATCAACTTTATCCTCGTGATAGGCCTCAACACGCTGTTGCAGCAGTGGGACGGCGGTGCGCTTGCCCCCTGGGTATATGCCAAGGGTTCGTGGGTGGAGCTGTTCGACACCTTCTGCCTCACCATGGCGATGACCGCCCTGGGAGCCGACACCAGCATTGACAAGTTCCGCCAGGCCGGAGCGCGCCCGTTCTATCTCGCGGGAGCCATCTACATCTGGCTTGTTGTGGGCGGCTACCTGCTCGCGCGCTTCCTGGTGCCCGTCCTGCAATAAAAGCACCGGTCAGCACGTTATATATATATATGAATAATACAGTTTGCATACTTGCTGCACTGGCGCTGACAGTGCTCGTGGCCGCGTGTCGGGGTGGGGGACTGCCCGATGAGGCGCAGCAGATTGTTGACTCGTGCTATGCCGACTTCAAGGTGGACACCGTGATGGTGCAGGGCGAGGGCGACACGGCCCGCTATGTGGCGAAAATCCCCGGTGACGTAGTGATGGAGTTTGACAGCGACGGTGCCTGGATCAGTGTCAAAGACCCCGGAGGCGTTCCTGCCGGCATCGTTCCGGCTCCCATCACCGCCTATGTCAAGAAGAACTACATGGGACGCACCATCGTGGCCATCGAGCGCACCGGCAAGGAGGGCTACCGCGTGGATCTCTACGGCGGCACCCACATGATATTTGATGCCCAGGGCAAGTTCATCAAGCTGGATTATCCTGTTGTCGAAGTTTATTAATCACTGCATATTCAATGAAAACAAAGTTATTTATCATGGGAATAATTTCTATGCTGGGCAGCCTGCTCGGCTGTAGTGCTCAGGGCAAGGACGCCACGTGGCGCCGTGTCGACGTGAAGGAGTTTGAAAAGGTCATCCTTGACCAGAGTGTGGTGAGGCTCGACGTGCGCCGTGCCGAGGAGTATCTCGAGGGACACATCGCCGATGCATCGTGCATCGACGTTACGCGCAGCGACTTTGAGGCCCGCGCCCTGGAGGCGCTCCCCAAGGACAAGACCATAGCGCTATACTGCCGCAGCGGCAACCGCAGCCAGAAGGCTGCCGCCATCCTGTCGCGCAACGGCTATCAGGTGGTGGAGCTTGCCACAGGGTTCATGGGATGGACAGCCGCCGGCAAACCGGTCACTACCGAGGAGGTTGACATCTTCAAGACCCGTCACGACAAGGTGATTAGGATGTATGCCATCAAGCACGGCTCGGTGCGCATGAACATCGACGGCAAGTGGCTCTATATTGATCCCGTGGGAAAGGCGATACCGCCGTTCACCGATTTTACCTCGATGCCCTGGGCCGACGCTATCCTCGTCACCCACGAGCACAAGGATCATCTCGACCCCGATGCCATCGAGCCGCTCATGAAGGACGGTACCGTGCTGGTGGCTAATCCCCGCAGCAGCGAGCTCATGGGAGGCAAGGGAGAGGTGCTGAAAAATGCCGATGAAATGGAACTTTTGCCCGGCATTCACCTCAAGGCTGTGCCTGCCTATAACACGGCGGCCGACAAGCAGCAGTTCCACCCCAAGGGACGCGACAACGGCTATGTCATCACCGTGGACGGATTCACCGTTTACGTTGCCGGCGACACCGAGGATATCCCCGAGATGAGCGCCCTCAAGGACGTGGACGTGGCGTTCCTGCCGTGCAACCTGCCGTTCACCATGACCCCCGAGCAGCTCAGCCGGGCAGCACGCATGTTCAACCCCCGTGTGCTGTTCCCTTATCACTACGGACAAACCGACATTATTCAGGCAGTGAATTTGCTTAAAGATACTGCTATCGACGTGAGAATCAGACAGTACCAATAAGTCTTCCTAGAATGTTATATATAACTAAAAAACCCCTCTTTTTTTACGATGAAAAAAGTTTTATTTATCCTTGTTTTTGCTATCGTTTCCCTGGGCTTGTCGGCCAAGGTGGTGTGTCCCGTAAAATATGACTGGACTGTAGACCACATTCCTGACGGCAAGTACTATGTCAACGTGGACTGGAAAACAGCCAAGGCCGCAAATGACGGCTGTTACCTTACCTTTGAAGTTTTTATCCCCGACCGTTACACTGCCAGCATGCTTAACAACCTGGCGGTTGGTGACATCATTCATTTAAAGAATAAAACCATCAAAGTAGTCAATAGGATAAAAGAGAACGATATGTACATTGTCAATTATGAGGAAGGAGAAGAATATACCGGAACATACTTTGCAATTTATGACCAGTTAGGCTACTACGTGCCTTGTGAAGAAACTATAGCGCCTGAAGATTTCTTTAATAGCTGTGGCAAGGTTACTTTGAAGGTCCTTAAATTTAGCACTGAATATGGTGATGAGAGTCTAAATGCTGTGGTTAAAGGTGCAAGGATTTCTAATTACATCATAAGGAACTGGAAAAAAGCGCATTTCCGCAATCTAGGTTGGAGTTATATTACGGTAAAAGACGGAAAAGTTGTTTTGCTGGAAAGCATTTGTGCTGCGTGAGCATGTTAAGATGAATATGGAGTTTAAGGAATTAGTTGAGAAGCGAGGCTCGGTGAGGCAGTACACTGCTGAGGGCGTGAGTGAGGACAAGCTGGGGTATATCATGGAGTGTGCCAGGATGGCGCCGTCGGCCGTGAATTTCCAGCCGTGGCATTTCTATGTGGTGCAGAGCGAGGAGGCGCGCGCTGCCGTGCAGCAGAGTTATGACCGCGAGTGGTTCAAGACGGCTCCGCTGTATATCGTGTGCACGGTGTGCCACGACGAGGAGTGGGTGCGTCAGCGCGATGGCAAGCCCCATGGCAACATCGACGTCGCAATCGCCGTTGAGCACATTTGCCTCGCTGCTGCCGAGCAAGGGCTGGGCACATGCTGGGTGTGCAACTTCGATGCCGCCATGCTGAGCGGGTCGCTCGGTTTGCCCGCAGGCCAGGAGCCCGCAGTCATCATCGCCATGGGCCATCCCGCAGCACCCGTGGCCGAGAAAAAACGAAAAAACACCGATGAAATCGTTACCCGGATATGATACAGCAAGTAGAATTTAGTCTTAACGCCCGCCGTCGTGGCTTCCATCTCATCACTAGCGAGGTGTTGGCACAGCTGCCCTCGCCGCTGCCCCGCACGGGCATGCTCAACCTCTTTGTCAAGCACACCAGTTGCGCCCTGTCGATCAACGAGAACGCCGACCCCGACGTGCGCACCGACATGGAGCAGATCTTCAACCACCTGGTGCGCGAGGGAGAGCCTTACTATGACCACACGCTCGAGGGCCTCGACGACATGCCGGCGCATGCCAAGAGCACGCTGTGTGGCGTGAGCCTCAACATCCCCATCACCCACGGACGCCTCAACCTGGGCACCTGGCAGGGCATCTACCTGTGTGAGTTCCGTGACTACGGAGGACCTCGCCGCGTTGTAGCCACCGTGATGGGCTGACAACACGTCGTGTTTTTATTTGATTTTTGTATAAAGTGTGGCAATAAATCTTTGATGATTCACTTTTTTTCTCTAATTTTGCAATACAAAAATCTGTAACGTTTTAAACATCTATAGCACAACAAGAATTCATGTACAAGAAAGTCCTATTGGTCGCCCTGCTCGCTGCCTCTCTCTCGGCTTGCAACGGAAGGTATAACAAGAACAAAGAAAATGAGAATGACGGCAAGTCATTCACCCATGTCAAGGAAGTGCCCTTCAAGGCTCCCGACTACCTGTCTAAGGACTTGGCCATGCAGGACCTGGGTGGCCAGGTGAAGACTATGGTCTACTCGGTGTGCACGTGCGATGAGTATGGCAACATTATCAAGGAAGATGCGTCGGACTACACCCTGTACTTCGCCTATGACGTCAATGGCACCATGACCAAGGGATTTGCCCAGGACAAGGACGACAAGGGCGTGAAACTGGTGCGCGGCAAGGACGGAACCATCGAGAGGGTGGAGTACCTGTTTGTGGCCCAGAACATGACCTACTCTAATGTGTACCAGTACAACCCCAATGGCACTATCGACAAGGAACACGTGGACGGCACGCTCATTGATGGTGAGACCCGCAACGTCTATCAGGATAACGTGCTGAAGGAAGCCTATGCCACCACCTCGGGCGAAGGTGTCACCGAGGATGTCCACACCACCTTCATGGTTATCGAGGTCGACAAACACGGCAACTGGACCAAGCGCTTCTGCTACAGTGCCAGCCAGTACACCGACGAGCAGGCCCCCGGCGAGGTTAACCGCGCCGACAACTACGCTATCGAGTCTCGCGTCATCACTTACTACAAGTAAGGACTATCGTTCCAGTCCCCCCGACGTCCCCTCCTCGGAGTTTTTGGTGTAAAACTACAGATTACGCTGATGGCTGCCAGTGCCGCAATGCCACAATACCACAAATCATGTCCTTTCCGTGGATGGGATCTGGAGGTTATAATATTGGGACAGGGCAAGAAACGAAGTGTCGCCGTGCAGCCACTG
>JAZQPG010000100.1:0-7523 GCA_045628365.1 Sodaliphilus sp.
GTTTGACCTCACCTACGTGAAGCGTAAGGGCTGGAACCTTAGCGGCAACACCACCGTCAACGTGGGCTACCGCCTGTTCAAGAACCACAACCAGTTCCTCATGCTGCACTACTACAACGGCTACGGAGAGTGCCTGCTCGACTACAAGCAGTACCACAACCGCCTGCGCATAGGTCTGCTCATCCGTCCCGACCTGTTCAGCGACTTCTAGTCGAGGTAGGCGAGTCCAGTATCGGTAGGCGGTGCCTACCGACAACTCAACTCCCCGTCTTTCGTCCTTCGTCTTTCGTTTTTCGTCCTTCGTTTTTCGTCTTTCGTAAAAAAAATACTACCTTTGTAGGTTGAAATAAAAAAACAATATTCACTATGGCAATTTTTGATAACGTGAACGCGGGAATCAAGGCCGCTATGCTGGCCCGCGACAAGGTGCGCCTGGGCGCCCTGCAAGGAATCAAGGCCGAGCTGCTGCTTATCAAGACACAACCCGGTAACAACGGTGAAGTGAGCGACGAGAACGCTCTCAAGACCCTCATGAAGATGGCTAAGCAACGCAAGGAAAGCGCTGCACTCTATACCGAGAACGGACGCCAGGAACTCGCCGACGAGGAGATGGCACAGGCTGCCGTGATCGAGGAATTCCTCCCCAAGATGATGTCGCCCGAGGAGCTCGAAGCCGCCGTTAAGGAGATTATCGCCGCCACCGGTGCCACCTCGATGAAGGACATGGGCAAGGTGATGGGAATGGCCACCAAGCAACTCGCCGGCAAGGCCGAGGGCAAAGCCATCAACACCCTGGTGCGACAGCTGCTTTCTTAAGAGCGCTACGCTTTTAAGAGCGGTTGCTGGCGCAACCTTTTAAGAACGGCTGCTTTGCAGCCTTTAAGAACGCTACGCTTTTAAGAACGGCACTACGTGCCTATAAGACGCGTGCCTACAAGACGCCTCTTAGACTAAAGTGACTATAAACATAAACAACAATATAACGCAATGCTTACATTACAACTCATCAACGAGAACCCCGAGGCAGTGATCGAGCGCCTGGCCGTCAAGTGCTTTGACGCACGCGAGCCCATCATGCGCGTCGTGGAACTCGACAAGCAACGCCGCGCCGCACAGAAGGAACGCGACGACAACGCTGCCCAGCTCAACAAGATGGCAGCACAGATCGGTGGCCTGATGAAACAGGGCCAGCGCGAGGAAGCCGAGGCCGTTAAGGCTCAGGTGGCTGCACTCAAAAACACCAACAAGGAAATTGACGAGCGCCTCAAGGCTACTGAGGACGAGATCACCGACATACTCCTCTCCGTGCCCAACGTACCCTACGAGGGCGTTCCCGCCGGACGCACTGCCGAGGACAACGTGGTCGAGAAAGAAGGCGGCCCCATGCCCAACCTGGGCGAGGACGCACTGCCCCACTGGGAACTCGCCAAGAAATACAACCTCATCGACTTTGACCTGGGCGTCAAGATCACTGGCGCCGGCTTCCCCGTATACATCGGCAAGGGTGCACGCCTGCAGCGCGCGCTCATCCAGTTCTTCCTGGACGAGGCCAGCGACGCCGGATATGTAGAGGTTGAGCCCCCCTATGTTGTCAACGAGGATTCGGGACGCGGCACCGGACAGCTGCCCGACAAGGAAGGACAGATGTACCACGCTACTCTCGACAACTTCTACCTCATCCCCACTGCCGAGGTGCCTGTTACCAACATGTACCGCGACGTGATCCTCGCCAACGACGAGCTCCCCAAGAAGAACTGCGCTTACTCAGCCTGCTTCCGCCGCGAGGCCGGCAGCTATGGCAAGGACGTGCGCGGATTGAACCGCCTGCACCAGTTTGACAAGGTAGAGATCGTGCGCATCGAGAAGCCCGAAGACTCATACGCAGCACTCGAGGAGATGAAAGACCACGTTCAGGGGCTGCTCGAGAAGCTGGGCCTGCCCTGGCACATCCTGCGCCTGTGTGGCGGCGACATGAGTTTCACCAGCGCCATCACTTTTGACTTCGAGGTATGGAGCGCAGCACAGCAGCGCTGGCTCGAGGTAAGCTCGGTTTCTAACTTCGAGACCTACCAGACCAACCGCCTGAAGTGCCGCTACCGCGGTGAGGACAAGAAGACCCGCCTGTGCCACTCGCTCAACGGCTCGGCACTCGCACTGCCCCGCATCGTGGCTGCCCTGCTCGAGAACAACCAGACCCCCGAGGGCATCGTGGTTCCCGAGTGCCTCCACAAGTACACCGGCTTCAAGATCATCAACTGAAAGGCCCAATAACCCCTGGCGGGGGCGAAAGCCCTCCGTCGGTTATCCCACACATATCCTCCCGCGCCGCCACTCAGCAGCGCGGGAGTTTTTTTACCCATCCGGAGGATGAAAATGTCACATTTGGGCGCTTATGCAAATTTTTGCACTGGAAAAACATGTATTTATGCCACTTTTTTATTGTCTTTATATAAATAATTATATAACTTTGCGCTAAATTAGTGGTAATGTGTGGTTGCGTGTACCCATGCACCCCGTGTCACCTAATGGAAAAGAATTAAAACAAACAACATAAAATACTACTGATTATGAAATGTCCCAAGTGTGGAAACAATGTGGCCGATGGTTCAGCATTCTGCAACCATTGCGGCAACAAGCTGAGCGCTGAAATACTGTGCCCGGCATGCAACCAGTCAATTCCTGCCAATTCAGAGTTCTGCCCCAGTTGCGGCAAGAAGGTTAACACCCCCGCCGCTAGCGACGGGCGCCCCACCGCGCAGCGCCAGCACGAGGAATGGAAACGCCGCAACACCCGCAACAATGACGAGATTGTGGCCGTAGACCCCGCCGATAACGGCAAGTCAAACTTCAACCGCAACCTCATCATCGGCATCGCTGCCATCGTTGCGGTGATTGGCCTGCTAATGGCCATGAGAGGATGTAACAGCAACGAGAGCAAAGAAGAAAAAAATGTCCCTGAGGAGACCAGCACCGTGCAGATGACCCCCGACGGACGCGACCCCGTGGCCGTGTTCAACGAGGAGCTCGCCCGCAACAATTTCATGGGCGACGAGGCCAAGACCGCAATGGCAATCGCCGTGCCCGAGCACGACGGCAAGCCCGCCACCATCCTGGGCGTCACCTTCCTGTCCAACCCCTCGACACGCTCGTTCTACAAGATCTACCAGCTCACCTACGAGGGCACAACCTGGAAGACCGAGATGATGCACCAGCAGTTTGTCAACGGTCGCTCGCTGGACTTCAGCAACACCTCGCTCATGGTAGAGGACAACGTGGTGCCCCGCGCTGTCACCATCAACAACAACGGCAAGGACTACTTCTACTTTGCCTACGTCAACATGCCCTCGGGCTACCACGTGGGCGGTAGCGGACGCGTGACTCTCGCACTCTATGACCTCACCGAGAAGAAACTCACCACACTGGACTATGACGGTATCATCAAGGTGGGACAGGACGGACGACAGTACATCGACGGACGACCCCTGAACAGCGTTTCTTCGATCGAGGCCAAGTTCCTCGTGGAAGAGGCTAAGAAACTCAAGGTGATTGGCAACCCCGAGGCCCAGGACAAGCAGGAAGAGGAGAAGGCCGAGGAGAAGGTTGAGCAACCCAAGGACCCCAACGCCGCTGTGGCTGAGGATGCCGGCAAGCAGTGGAACGAAGACAACAAGGACGCCGTGGCCGGGGCCAAGGAAGGCGAGGAGGCTGCCGTGCAGCGCAAGTCCTATGACAAGCCCATCTTCAAGATGGAGAACAAGTACAAGAGCATCAACAATGCCGACTACACCATCTTCAGCGACAAGGACGGAGCCGTGTTCGGATTTGACAAGGCAACACGCAAGTACTTCGTGATCTACAACCCCGGAGGTCCCAGCACCCCCACCGACATCAGCTTTGCCGGCGACAACGTGGTTCACATGCGCACCGCCAACGGCACGCTCAAGTACACCCTCAAGAGCAACAAGATCAAGGGCGACGACGGCAAGGATGACGCCAACAAGGCTAAGGAAACCACTCCCGAGGCCAAGTAACACAACAAACCACCATCTTTAAAATATCCAAATGGTAGAAATTAAACAACTGGAACCCACCCGCAGCAACCTGTTCCGCTTTGTGCACTTCCCCATCGACACCCTGTACAAGGACAACGAGTACTACGTGCCGGCAATGGTGCTCGACGAGGTTGACATGTTTGACCCCAAGAAGAATCCCGCCTTTGACTTTTGCGAGGCAGCCTATTTCATGGCCTATCGCGACGGCAAGCCCGTGGGACGCGTGGCAGCCATCATCAACCGCATCGTCAACAAGCGCAGCGGCAAGCAGGAGGGACGTTTCGGTTTCATCGACTTCATCGACGACAATGAGGTGGTCGACTCTCTGATCAACGCTGCCACAGCATGGGTCAAGGACAAGGGCATGACATGCATCACCGGCCCCCTGGGATTCACCGACATGGACCCCGAGGGAATGCTCATCGAGGGGTTTGACCAGCTCAGCACACAGGCAACCATCTACAACCACCCCTACTACCCCAAGCACATGGAGCGGCTGGGGTTCACCAAGGATGCCGACTGGGTTGAGTTCCTCGTAACCGTCCCCGACGAGATCCCCGAGAAGATGGTACGCATCTCGCAAATCGTCAAGACACGCTACAAGCTGGAAAACCTGCACATGACCAGCCGCAGCGAGATAAAGAAAAAATATGGCCAGGCCATCTTCAAGCTCATCAACGAGGCCTATGACCAGTTGTTCGGCTACTCGCCCCTCAGCGACAAGCAAATCAATCACTACGTCAACATGTACCTGCCCTTCCTGCCGCTCAACGACCTGTCGATGGTCGTCAACGAGACAGGAGAGCTCGTGGGCGTGGGTATTGCCATCCCGTCGCTCTCAAAGGCCCTGATCAAGAGCCGCGGACGACTGTTCCCCACCGGGTGGTACCACCTCGTCAAGGCACTCAAGGGCAAGAACGACATCGTTGACCTCATGCTCATCGCCGTCAAGCCTGAGTACCAGAGCAAGGGCGTGAACTCACTCATCTTCACCGACCTCATCCCCAACTTCCGTGACAACGGCTACAAGTGGGCCGAGACCAATCCCGAGCTCGAGGTCAACGACAAGGTGCAGAAACAGTGGGAATACTTCGAATACAGGCAGCACAAGCGCCGCCGCGCATTCACTAAGGAAATCTAAATAACAAACTAAGCAACACGTCGACCGGGGGATTGTGGACCCTGGTTGGCGTGTTGTAATAAAAACAACGTAAAAGCTATAAATGTTTATGGACAACTTTATTTCTGTTGACAACAAAGACGTATTGGGAATTTTAGCAAGTGAGAAAATCGAGGCTCTCAAGCCCGCTGCCGACAAGGCGCTCGACACCCTCATGCAGGGCAACGGAGCCGGAAACGACTTCATCGGCTGGGTGAACCTCCCCTCGTCAATCACCGACGAGATGCTCACCAGCATCGAGAACACCGCCCGCAAGCTGCAGCAGGACTGCGAGTTTGTCGTTGCCATCGGCATCGGCGGCAGCTACCTCGGCGCCAAGGCCGTCATCGAGGCACTGAGCGACAACTTCGCTGCCTACAAGAAGTCTAAGGGCGCGCGCATCCTCTATGCCGGCAGCAACATCGGCGAGGACTACCTGCACGACCTGATGGACCTCTTGAAGGACCGCAAGTTCGGTATCATCGTCATCTCTAAGAGCGGCACAACCACCGAGCCCGCCATCGCATTCCGCCTGCTCAAGGGCATGCTCGAGAAGCAGGAAGGCAAGCAGTGGGCTGCCGAGCACACCGTTGCCGTTACCGACGCTGCACGCGGCGCCCTGCGCAACCTCGCCACCCAGGAAGGCTACACAACATACGTTATCCCCGACAACGTGGGCGGACGCTTCTCGGTGCTCACACCCGTGGGGCTGCTCCCCATCGCAGTCGAGGGATATGACATCCGCGCCCTCGTGGCAGGTGCCGTTGAGATGGAAAAAGGCAACGACGAGGCTGTGATGACCTATGCCACAACACGCAACGCCCTGTACCAGGCCGGCAAGAAAATCGAGATCCTCGTGAACTTTGATCCCCGCCTGCACTTCCTGGCCGAGTGGTGGAAGCAGCTCTACGGCGAGAGTGAGGGCAAGGACGGAAAGGGTATCTTCCCCGCATCGGTTGACTTCACCACCGACCTCCACTCCATGGGACAGTGGATCCAGGACGGCGAGCGCACCATCTTCGAGACAGTGATCACCGTGGGACAGCAGAGCAACGAGGTAGTGATACCCACCGACGAGGCCGACCTCGACGGACTCAACTACATCGCTGGCAAGCGCGTGGGATATGTCAACAGCATGGCACAGCAGGGAACCAAGATGGCTCACATCGACGGCGGCGTGCCCAACATGACCATCAACCTGCCCGCCATCAGCGAGCGTTACCTGGGCCAGTTGATCTACTTCTTTGAGAAGGCCTGTGGCGTGAGCGGCTACATGCTTGGCGTCAACCCCTTCAACCAGCCCGGTGTTGTGGCCTACAAGCGCAACATGTTCACTCTGCTCAAGAAACCCGGCTACTGCTGATTTTTATAAAAGGTTAAGGGGGTAAAAGGTTAATAGGTTAATAGGTTAACCGAAAACTCGAAAACTCGACAACCAACCAAAGTTAACCCTTTAACCCCTTAACCCTTTAACCCCTTAACCCTTTACCCAGTTATCTATGGCCGACGCAACATCTCTTCTCGTCTTGCAATCGTGCTCGTTCACGGTGTCGGTGCTCATGGCGCTGATAATCGTCATGGCGCGCATACACCAGCCGCGCACCAGCTCCAACTACGAGATGTCGCGATGGCTCATTTTCACCAGCATGCTCCTCTTTGCCGTGCACTACTTCCTGCAGATGTACTTCGGCATACGCGCACGCAGCGAGAACCTCGGAGTGCTGGTCAACATCCTGTTCTACACCCCCATCTCCTACATGATGCTCTACGCGTCGCTGCGCATGGTGAGCAACCGCCACCACAGGAACATCTACATCGGCACGATATTCGTGAGCGTGGTACTCATCGTTGCCATCTTCACGGCGGGGTGGTTCTACTATGAAAGCCTGCACATGCCCGTGGCGATGTTTGCCGTACAGTGCGTGAGGTTTGCGGCAATCATCATCCTCATCATCTACTCAGCCAAGGAAATCAAGCGTGTGAGCCGGGCCGTCGAGAACGAGACCGGAGGCGACATCAGCCAGTTCAACATGTACATGCGCACCGGCACCGCGCTGCTCTACTGGGTGGGAGCGATGATGCCGTTCATGATCATGTCGCGCAAGACGCTCTTCGTCATGGGACCCGTGTTCTTCGTCATCCTGTGCTTCTACGTGCTCAGCTTCGTGGCGCTGGGATTCAACTACTCGCCCGTGAGCGACATCATCGACGAGGAAACCGAGGTCAATGCCAAACCCGACAACGAACCCACCTCCGACCCAGCCTCGCCCCTGCTGTGCGACGAATGCACCGAGGCCATTGCCGCCGCCATC
>JAZQPG010000101.1:0-11698 GCA_045628365.1 Sodaliphilus sp.
AGGGCTCGCTCATCGATGGCGGCCAGGTAGGTGACATGGCAACATTCTGCACCAGCTATCTCGAGAGCTTCAACACCGGCGTGCACTACTCGTTCATCGCTTCGGCTCTCGCCATGATCGCATCATTCCTTATCTTCGTGGCTACACGCAAGGTGCTCCCCAACCCCGTCAAGAAGGAAAAGGCTGCACAGGCTTCTAAGACCGAAGTTGCTGCCGACGCTAAGGAAATCAAGCAGCGCATGTTCGCCCTGTTTGCAGTGCTCGGCGTTGCCATCTTCTTCTGGTTCTCGTTCCACCAGAACGGCCAGTCTCTCTCGGTATTTGCCCGCGACTTCTGCGACACCAACGCTATCGCTCCCGAGATTTGGCAATGTATCAACCCGTTCTTCGTGATCGTGCTCACTCCCATCATCATGATCGTCTTTGGCTCGCTGTCTAAGAAAGGCAAAGAGATTTCCACTCCCAAGAAGATTGCCCTCGGTATGTTTGTTGCCGCATGCGCTTATCTGTTCCTCATCGGCATCTCTATTGCCAACGGTTATCCCTCGGGCGAGGAATTCAAGGGTCTTGCCGAGGCCACTAAGGAAGCCATGAAGGCTGGCCCCTGGGTGCTCATCGTGACCTACTTCTTCCTCACCGTTGCCGAGCTGTTCATCTCGCCGCTGGGTCTGTCGTTCGTATCTAAGATTGCTCCTCAGCACCTGCAGGGTATCTGCCAGGGTCTGTGGCTGTGTGCAACCGCTATCGGTAACCTGTTCATCGCCCTTGGCGTGACCATGCTCAACAGCTTCCCGCAGCAGTGGGAGTGCTGGGCAGTGTTTGCCGGCTTCTGCCTCATCTCTATGGGCGTCATGCTGGGTATGCTCAAGTGGCTCGAGCGCGTGACTAAGTAACAATAACGCTAACTAAACAACTGTGTGCTCGGCGTTTCTACGCCGAGGAAAAAGAAAAAACATCAAGCCGGATATTCCGGAACCATCCGGAATATCCGGCTAATTTAGCTAAACGATAACAATATGTTTAAAAACCAACCGAAAGGTCTATTCGCTTTAGCGCTTGCCAACACCGGCGAGCGCTTTGGTTACTACACGATGCTGGCCATCTTCACCCTGTTCATGCAGGCTAAGTTTGGCTGGGACGAGAGTGTAGCCGGACAAATCAATGCCATTTTCCTGGCAGTAGTGTATTTTGCTCCCCTCTTTGGCGGCATGCTTGCCGACAAGATTGGCTACGGCCGCTGTGTGGTAGCCGGATTCTTCGTGATGTTCCTGGGCTACCTGGGACTCGCCGTCCCCACCGGTCCCGACATGACCGGCCAGGTAGCCATGTTTGCCGGTCTTGCCGCCGTGTCACTGGGTACCGGCCTGTTCAAGGGCAACCTGCAGGTGCTCATCGGTAACCTCTATGACGACCCCAAGTATGCCAGCCGCCGCGACTCGGCGTTCTCACTGTTCTACATGGCAATCAACATGGGTGCGATGTTCGCTCCCTCAATGGCCAACTGGATCACCAACAAGCACCTCGAGGGCTATGGCTTCAAGTACACCGCCGACGCCGTGGCCACCTATGGCGACAAGGCTCCGCAGTATCTCGAAGCGCTCTACAGCGGCTACGGCCTGTGCTTCGGAGTGGCTTGCGTGTCGCTCATCCTCTCGGCTATCATCTACTTTGCCACCCGCAGCTGGTTCAAGCACGCCGACGTCACTGCCGCAAAGGCTAAGGACACTGCCAATGCAGCTCCCGTCGAGGAGCTCACCCCCAAGCAGACCCGCGACCGCATCGTGGCCCTGCTGCTCGTGTTTGCAGTGGTGATCTTCTTCTGGATGGCATTCCACCAGAACGGCTCGGCGCTCACCTTCTTCGCCAAGAAGTACACCGACCTCACCGTGGAGGGCGGCATGCGATTTGGCTTCAACATCTTCTCGCTTGCACTGCTCGCATTCTCGGTTTACACCGGATTTGGATTCTTCCAGAGCGAGAACGGCAAGAACAAGGTGATGTGCGCTATCGCAACGCTGGCAGCCTGGGGCGGTGCCTATCTGCTCTATGCCGACATGGCCGACCCCATCAACGCCCAGCCCAGCGACTTCCAGCAGTTCAACCCGTTCTTCGTGGTGGCATTGACACCGTTCTCGATGGCGTTCTTCGGCGCCTTTGAGAAGAGAGGCAAGGAAATCAGCGCCCCGGCACGCATCGCCTGGGGTATGCTCGTTGCCGCACTGGGCTTTGGTGTCATCACCATGGCATCGGTGGGGCTCACTTCACCCATGGAACTGGGCGAAGGCACCCAGAGCATCCTGTCGCCCTCATGGCTCATGTCCACCTACTTCACCCTCACCATCGCCGAGCTGTTGCTCTCGCCCATGGGACTGTCGTTTGTCTCTAAGGTTGCTCCTCCCAAGTACAAGGGTATGATGATGGGCGGTTGGTGCGTAGCCACTGCCATCGGTAACTACCTGAGCAGTATCCCCTCGATGCTGTGGAACAGGATCCCCCTCATGTATAACTGGGCCATCCTCATCGCCCTGTGTCTCATCAGCGCCTTCGTGATGTTCGCCCTGCTGAAGAAACTCAACAAGATGACCGCTTGACCCCTCCTCTCCCCCGCGAGAGCCAAGGGATCACCATACACCGAACAATCCCGCCTGCCACACCGCGATGGCAAGCGGGATTGCTATTAAAGGTAGGTTCTATTAATTCTGCTAAAAGTTCGTTATTTATTTCGGTCGCTTTTGAGCCCGGTTTGGCATCTTTTTGACATTCAGTCGGTCACGAAGCCCGCTTCGCTCCCTCTTCATGCCAAAAATCTACTCAAAACACATCTCAAAATCACCTCGACATAATTAATAGAACCCACCTAAAATGTTTCCAAGTCATGGCTTATTGAAAAAAATATCGTACATTTGCACAACAAACCACAAATACTCACATTTATGAAAAAACTAATTTTAATTTTTGTGCTCCTTCTCAGCTGCATCGGCGCATCAGCACAGACCTATTACAGAGTTACAGGCAATAACGTTTACGTACGCTCAGGTGCTGGTAGGAATTACAGCCCGGTTTGCCACACAGGTGCTTACGGGTCGCCCATAGACGAACCTTTTATGCTTTGGAAAGGAGCCATCGTGATAGGCCAGGGAGCCGTGAGAAACGGATACATGAAGGTGCAAGAGGCTAGTCTTTATGCAGTGTTCTGGGGAGAAGGCTGGGTGAGCACAAAGTATCTCACCAAGGCTACCCGCTGCTCGGCGTGCAAAGGCCGCGGCCATTCTTCTAAGAAGTGTCCTTCGTGCAACGGACAGGGTGCCCACGTGTGCTGTCAAGGCGTAGGATATGTTTTGTGTAATAGCTGTCACGGTATAGGATATAAATAACCCCCTTCTTGATGACAAGAAAAAAAGCCGAAATGACGATTCTCACGAAATCGCATTTTCGGCTTTCTTTTCTGTAGCATCCCAATGAACAGGAACTAATGGGGAGGGGGGAAAGGCTAGAAGCGGTGGGAAATGCCCACGTTGAGAAGGCCCTGCAGACCGAAGCCCAGCTCGGCAAAGCCACGCACCTTGTCGTTGCCTGCCTCAAAGGCCACTGGCGTCAGCTGATAATTGATGACGCATTCCACCTTCTTGCAGTCGTTATAAAAGTCGTGGTGGTTAACAAGCGAGGGGCCTGCGCCCACACGGCTGTAAAAGTTCCACGACTTGTGGCGTGCCCACGATGCCTTGGCGGTGGCCATCACGTTGCAGTAGTCACGCTTATCGAGCTTGTTGAAGAAGCTCACGTCACCGGTCTCTGTGTTAATCATCATGACTTCCTTTTGTTCCCTCTCGTGTACGTAGGTAAATGTGGCACCCACCGACCACACGGGACTGAGCCGACGCATGTAGCCAAGCGACACCGTGGGAGAGAAACGGTCATAGTCGGTCCCGGTAAGTCCCCAGTTCATCACTCCTAACAGCGACCCTGCGCTTAGCGATACCTCGTTCTTCTTCATCTCTATGTTGTCCTGAGCAGCTGCGGCTAAGGCAGCAAGCAGCACAACAACCAACACACTAATCTTCTTGTACATTTTTCGTTTTAGTTTTAGTGGCACAAATATAGACATTTTGCAACAATCGGCAAAATCGCCAACATACTAAGACACTAATTTAACCTACTTTAACCCGGCATAGCCTACATAGCAACTACTCAGCTACCCCCAAGCCGGCGCTTTTCTGAGAATTTATCCTCCATCCTTTTTGTCTATACACGATAATGCACCAGTTTAGTGCCTTTGCCGTATAGTTGCGTTAGTATATTATTTGCAGCATGTGGGCTAAATGTCCCTTTTTTACAACCATTTTATGGACGTTTGTTGTAACTTTGCAACCACACAACGAGATTTAAACTTTACGACAAATATGAAAAAGATAATAGCTACAGTTGCAGCCGTCCTTTTCGGCTTGCTCATGCTGGCCCAGGACATGAGCCAGATCAAGGCACTAGACGATTCCATCATCACCAGCAACGAGACATACGCGCAGGGGAACAAATACCAGCGCGACGCCATGCTCTTTGTCGACATGCTTGCCGACACCCACCCCTATTACATCCTGAAGGAACGACGCGACAGCCTGTTTGCCATGCAGCCACGGCTGCTGCAGCAATGTGCCGCATGCGAGAGCGACTCGGCATTCGTCGAACTGCTGATTGCAACCCTGGGCGACCTGCACGACAAGCACACCGAAGTCATCGACCCCAACCAACTGGAAGCCAAGAAACGAGCTGCACAGCAGCAGGCACAGCTGGCCGTCGACAGCAGCGACGAACTGATGGCCTACAAGGGCGACCTGTTCCACTACGTCATCCTGCCCGCCGACGGAGTTTGCTACCTGCAGTTCAACCAGTGTGTTGACGCCCGCACGGCAGGCAACGAGGCGCTTCCCCGCTGGGACACCATGCTCGACGAGATGTTCGCCCAGATGAAGGCCCAGGGCATAAAGAGCCTCGTGGTCGACGCCCAGTACAACAACGGCGGCAGCAGCATGCTGTGCGACGAACTGCTCGTGCGCCTGTGCCCGCTGTCACAGCTGAAAACGCTGTCCACATCCATGCGTTTCTCCCGCCTGATGGCCAGCTACAACCCGCGCATCGCCGTTGCCAAGCAGAGTTGGGAAGGCGACGGGCATATCGACGAACTGTATCCCCTGCCCGTCGGCAAGGTAGGACCCGGATATGTCCAGCCCGAGGTGTTTGACGGCAAGGTGATCTTCGTGCAGAGCGACAGGACCTACAGCAGCGCCGGCATTCTCATGACCCTGGCACGCGACAACCACATAGGCATTATCGTGGGCACCAACTCCTCATTCTCGCCCTCGCACTACGGCGAGATACTGCCCTACCGCCTGCCCAACACCGGCGTCCTGGGCACCATCAGCTGCAAGTTCTTCTCGCGCCCCGACGCGTCACGCACCCTCGAAAAGACACTTGTCCCCGACGTGACCATCGACCTCACCAACAAAGCCCAAGCCTGGCAAGAAATCCTCAACTCCCTATAGAGGGGTAAAAGTTTCGGAGAACTCGGAGGACTCGGAGGTTTCGGAGCTCTCTGAGATCTCGGAGGTCTCGGAGAACTCCGAGAACACTCACCTCTTAACCTCTTAACCCTTTAACCTCTTAACCTCTTAACCCATTAACCCTTTATCGATATTTTGTCTATAGAAACGGGGCATTGGTCTATTGCAGTTGCACTGACAAGGAAGAAATCCCTACCTTTGCACAGCAAAGCCGGCATGGCAGCCTCGCCCCTATTTTAATCTACAAGCCTCCCCCCTAGACAATCACCCCCCCCTATGTAGCCCACTCCCCTAAAAATCCTAAGAATCCTAAAATTCCTAAAGAGCCTATCAAGCCGTCCCCAGTAAAGCATCACAACGTTAAATAAAGTTAAATATTAAGTATTGCGGGGGCGAGGCTACAAGTTGGGAGAGCCTGCAGTTGCACAAGTCACGGAAAATAAGTAACTTTGCATTGCAATCAAGAGAGGGGGCACGTGCTTCCTCGTTTTTATTATATTATAAAACATGATCGACAAGACAGCACTTACCCAGGTGATTAACGACACTCTCGAGGGCACCGACCTGTTTCTCGTACAGCTCACCGTGAGCCACGACAACATCATCGACGTGCAGCTCGACAGCATGAGCGACATCAACATCGACGACTGCGTGAAGGTAAACAACGCGGTCCTTGACGCGTTTGACCGCGACGTTGAGGACTATGAACTGACCGTGGGTTCCTACGGCCTCACCTCGCCGTTGCTCGTGCCGCGCCAGTATGAGAAGAACCTGGGCGAGGAAGTGGAGGTGCTCACCCGCGACGGCCGCAAGCTCAAGGGAGTGCTCACCGCCCACGATGACGAAGGGTTCACAGTGGCCATCGCCACCAAGGTGAAGCCCGAGGGCAAGAAGCGCCCCGAGATTGTCATGGTCGACAACCAGTTCAAATATAACGAAATAAAATATACAAAAATCATAATTAAGTTCTAATCATCCAAATTATGGCAAAGAAAAGAGAAGAAGCGGTCAACATGCAAGAGCAATTCTCTTTCTTCAACGAAGAAAAGAAAATTGACAAGACCACACTCATCAGCGTGATGGAGGAGTCCTTCCGTAGCGTGCTCGCTAAGATGTTTGGCAACGACGACAACTTTGATGTCATCGTCAACCCCGACAAGGGCGACTGCGAGATTTACCAGAACCTTGAAGTGGTTCCCGACGGAGAAGTTGAGAACCCCAACAAGCAGATTGGCCTGAGCGAAGCACAGGCCGATGACGACCCCGACTGCGAGGTGGGCGAAGAGCACACTCGCAAAATCGACTTCACCAAGTTTGGACGCCGTGCCATCCTTAACCTGCGTCAGACCCTTGCCAGCAAGATCCTGGACCTGCAGAAGGATGCCATCTACAATAAATTCAAGGACCTCGAGGGCGAGCTCGTGTCGGGCGAGGTGTACCAGCTGTGGAAACGCGAGGTACTGCTCATGGACGACGAGAAAAACGAGCTGCTGCTGCCCAAGGACCAGCAGATTCCCACCGACATCTACCGCAAGGGCGACAACGTGAGGGCCGTTATCCACCGCGTGGACAACACCAACAACAACCCCAAGATCATCGTGTCGCGCACCAGCGAGGAATTCCTGCGCCGCCTCTTCGAACTTGAGGTTCCCGAGATCCACGACGGCCTCATCGTCATCCGCGCCGTTGCCCGCGTTCCGGGCGTGCGCGCCAAGATTGCCGTTGAAAGCTATGACGACCGCATCGACCCCGTTGGAGCATGCGTGGGCGTGAAGGGTGCACGCATCCATGGCATCGTGCGCGAGCTGCGCAACGAGAACATCGACGTAATCCCCTACACCAGCAACGACTCACTGCTCATGCAGCGCGCACTGAGCCCCGCCAAGATCACCAGCATACGTCTCGACCCCGAGACCAAGCATGCCGAGGTGTTCGTGCGCCCCGAGGAGATTTCGCTTGCCATCGGTACACGCGGCCTCAACATCAAGCTGGCTTCTCAGCTCACAGGATATGAAATCGACGTTTACCGCGAGACCGGTGACGACAGCGACGACATCTACCTCGACGAGTTCAAGGACGAAATCGACGCTTGGGTTATCGACGCAGTCAAGAACATTGGCTACACACGCGCTAAACAGCTGCTCGCAGTGCCCCGCGAGGAAATCGTCGAGAAGGCCGACCTCGAGGAAGACACCGTTGACTTCCTGTACAAGGTCATCGAGGCCGAGTTTGACACCGAGGAGTAACGCTCCCAAGCGGCGCCGTGGACTGCCACCACTGGCAGGAACACAGCGCCACTCCCCTACCCGCTCTCGCTGGCACTGCAACCAGCCGGGCGGAGCCTGCCGGCGGCTGACTTCTAAGCAGGCATGTTGCTGCTGAGCGATGGTTAAAAATAACATTCAACAAAACTTTAGAAAGATATTTTTTCACCATTGCTAAACATTTTATTAAACAATTACTTAAATTAGATTATGCCAATAAAGATAAGTAAAGTAATCAAAGATCTAAACGTGGGTGGAGATACCATCAGAGAATTCCTTGAGAAAAAGAACATCAAGGTCGACTCGGGCGTGAACGCACGCATCGATGACTCGGTCTATGACATGCTCATCAAGGAGTTCCGCCCCGACATGGAGCAGCGCCTCAAAGCCGACGATGCTTCTAAAGAGCGACTCAAAGGCAAAGAGAAAACCAAGGAACGCAAAATAGAAGATATCAAGACCGAAATACCGGGACAAAAGCCCAAAATCCTGGGAAAAATTGACCTGAGCAGCGGCAAGCCCCTGGCTCCCGCAGCCAAGGAAGAGCCCAAGCCCGAACCCAAGGTGGAGGAGCCCAAACCCGAGCCCAAGCAGGTGGAGAAACCCAAACCCGAGCCCAAGCCTGAGCCTAAGCCCGAACCCAAGGCCGAGGAGCCCAAGCCCGAACCTAAGGTAGAAGAACCCAAACCCGAGCCCAAACCCGAGCCCAAGGTGGAGGAACCCAAGCCCGAACCCAAGGCCGAGGAGCCCAAGCCCGAACCCAAGGCCGAGACCAAGGTGGAGGAGGACAAGGACCTCGTGTCGCTCAAGCCTACCACTCCCGCAGCCAAGCTCACCATCGTGGGCAAGATCGACCTTGACGCGATCAACAGTTCTACACGCCCCAAGCCCAAGAGCAAGGAGGAGAAACGCAAGGAACGCATCGCCAAGGAGAAGGCCGAGGCCGGCGCACGCAAGAAACGCAAGCGCATAGGCAAGGAGAAGGTCGACATCGAGCGCAGCGGAGCTGCCATCAGCAACCAGCCCGGACAAGGCGGCAAGAAGGGTGGCAACAACCAGCAGGGCGGACAGCAGGGTCAGGACAATAAGCGCAAGGACAAGAAGTCTAAGCGCCCGTTCAAGCCCGAGGTAAGCGAGGAAGACGTACAGCGTCAAATCAAAGAGACACTCGCACGCCTCACCGCTAAGAACAACACCAAGAAAGGCGCTAAGTGGCGCAAAGAGAAACGCGAAGCAGTGCGTGAGGAAGAGCGCGAGGTGGCAATGCAGGCTGCAGCCGAGCGCAAGGTACTCAAACTCACTGAGTTTGTGACCGCCAACGACCTCGCGGCTATGATGGACATCCCCGTCAACAAGGTTATTGGCACTTGTATGGCACTGGGTATCATGGTTTCCATCAACCAGCGTCTCGACGCCGAGACCATCAACATCGTGGCTGAGGAGTTCGGCTTCAAGACCGAATATGCCAGCGCCGAGGTGGTTGAGGCCATCCAGGAAGAAGTCGACAATCCCGAGGACCTCGAGGAGCGTCCCCCCGTTGTCACCGTCATGGGTCACGTGGACCACGGTAAGACATCACTGCTCGCCCACATCCGCAACGCTAACGTTATCACTGGCGAGGCCGGCGGTATCACACAGCACATCAGTGCTTACATCGTCAAGCTCAAGAACGGACGACGCATCACCTTCCTCGACACCCCTGGCCACGCCGCGTTCACCGCGATGCGTGCCCGCGGAGCCAAGGTGACCGACATCGTTATCGTCATTGTCGCTGCCGACGACGACGTGATGCCGCAAACCGAGGAGGCACTGAGCCATGCATCGGCTGCAGGCGTGCCCATCATCTTCGCCATCAACAAGATAGACAAACCCGGTGCTGATCCCGAGAAGATCAAGGAGCAGCTGGCACAGCGCAACTACCTCGTGGAGGAATGGGGCGGCAAGTACCAGAGCCAGGACATCAGCGCCAAGAAAGGTACAGGCGTGTTTGAGCTGCTCGAGAAGGTGCTTCTCGAGGCCGACATGCTCGAACCCAAGGCCAACCCCAACCGCAAGGCAACCGGCTCGGTCATCGAGTCTTCGCTCGACAAGGGCCGCGGCTACGTAGCCACAGTGCTCGTCGACAACGGCACCCTGCGCGTGGGCGACACCGTGCTCGCCGGTACACACTACGGTAAGGTAAAGGCGATGTTCAACGAGCGCAACCAGCGCATCACCGAGGTGGGTCCCGCATGTCCCGCCCTCATCCTAGGCCTCAACGGTGCTCCCACCGCCGGCGACAAGTTCAACGTGATGGACACCGACCAGGAGGCACGCCAGATCGCCAACAAGCGCGAGCAGCTCCAGCGTGAACAGAACAACCGCACCATGAAGCGTATGGGTCTCGACGACATCGGCCGCCGCATGGCACTGGGCGAGTTCCACGAGCTCAACATCATCGTCAAGGGTGACGTGGACGGTTCAATCGAGGCACTGAGCGACTCACTCATCAAGCTCTCTACCCCCGAGGTACAGGTCAACGTGGTACACAAGGCCGTGGGTGCCATCAGCGAGAGCGACGTCACACTGGCATCGGCCAGCGACGCCATTATCGTGGGCTTCCAGGTACGTCCCTCGGGCGACGCCAAGCGTGCCGCTGCCAAGGAAGGCGTGGACATCCGCATCTACTCTATCATCTACGATGCGATCGAGGAGGTCAAGTCGGCGATGGAAGGTATGCTCAACGCCGAGGTCAAGGAAGAGATTTGCGGTACAGCCGAGGTATTGCAGACTTACCACATCAGCAAGGTCGGTACCATTGCAGGTGCCATCGTGCGTGAGGGTAAAATCAAGCGTTCATGCAAGGTGCGCGTGATTCGCGACGGTATCGTTCGCTACACCGGCAACCTCGCTTCGCTCAAGCGCTTCAAGGACGACGCCAAGGAAGTCGCAACCGGCTTTGACTGCGGTCTGTCGCTCCAGAGCTACAACGACCTCGTGGTAGGCGACATGATCGAGGCATTCGAGGAAATCGAAGTACAGCGCACGTTGTAAAGAACGGCACTAGCGTGCCTATAAGAACGGCGCGGTGCGCCTATAAGAACGGGCTGACGCCCTTTAAGAACGCTCACGATGTTCGCTTCAAGAGCTTCTTGAAGGGCGTCACCCACATTAAAAACCGAAAAGCGAAGCGCTCTGAAGAGGGAGCGACAGCGACCGCTCTGAAAAAGCGAAACGTTCTTAAAGCGAAGCGTCCTTAAAGCGAAGCGTCCTTAAAAACATGGTATATCAACTGAACATAGGAAGTAATCTGGGCGACCGCGAGGCAAACTTGCGGCAGGCCGTGGACGAGCTCAAAGCCTTGGGGTCGCAATGCATGGTGTCGAGTATCGTCGAGAGCGAGCCGTGGGGATATGAGAGCGACAATGCGTTTCTCAACGTGGGCGTGATGCTCGAGAGCGACCTTGAGCCGCTAGAGATGCTGCACCATTGTCAGGCGATAGAGCGCAGACTAGGAAGCGAGTCACACCGCGACAACGAGGGCAACTATGTAGACCGCCTGGTAGACATCGACATCATCCTCGCTGGCGACATGGTCATCGACACCCCCGAGCTCACCGTGCCCCACCCCCGCATGCACGAGCGCGACTTCGTGATGCGCCCCCTACAAGAACTCAGAAAAAAGATAGAAACCCTAGATAGCCTAGATGACCTAGGTGACCTAGATAGCCTAGATGGCCTAGAGAGCCTAGAAAAAGTAAAAATTATGGACCACAAGATAACCGCACCTGCATCAATCAGCACCACCGTGGCACTGCCCACTAGCAAGAGCCTTGCCACACGCATGTTCACCATCAACGCGCTCACCGGCAATCCCCAGCCGCTGCGCATCGACGACAC
>JAZQPG010000102.1:0-6004 GCA_045628365.1 Sodaliphilus sp.
TCGATTTCTTGGTTATATTTTCCAGTCAAATGTCGGGTCCTTACCATCCTTGCGCTGCTGGTCGCCCCACACCCGCAGGGTGTTGGTGATGGCATTGATCCACTCGTCGCCAAAGATGCTTGTGTCGCCGGTGACGCGCCAGTACTCGTGGGCGAGGCGTATGGGGTAGCAGTTGCTGTCAATCTCATACTTGCGCTCATGCAGCTCGAGCTTCATCTCGGTCTCATCGCTCTGCCAGTAGCCGCCGGTGGGGCCGTCGTTGAACGCGTTGGCATAGGCGTCGAGGTTGATGCACTTGAACTGTCGCAGGATGGTGCCCGCGATCATCGCCTTGAGGCGAGGGTCACGGTGGGCATACTGGATGTAGGGCCACACCTGTGCGCCCGAGTCGCGCAGCCACATGGCGTTGATGTCGCCGGTGACCACGAACGAGTCATACTGGCCCGTGCTGTCGGTGCGGAAGTGCACGGTGGTGTCGATCGTGTTGGGGAAACACTGTTCAAACATCTGAGCCAGCTTGGGGTTGGTGAGCATTGCCTTGATGCGGGCAATCTCGGCCTCGATAGCGGGACTCTGGAACAGGCGCTTGCCCTCCTCGATGCGGCGTCCGCTGGGAGCAGCGTCGCCGGTGCCCAGCTGCAGGTCACGGCTAGGGGCAAACGTTGCAGCCTCGACCTGAGCGGTCTTCTTGCTCGCCGTTTTCTTGCGCGCACTGGCAGGTGTGCCTGCCGCGATGGCAAGCACTGCAGTGAGCACGATTGCGGTCTTGTGATTCATGTCTAAATAAAGATGGTCTAAGTATGCATTATATAATTATTTACGTTTGTTGCGGGGAAGGGGCTTGGCATCGGTACGGCTGGTGTACAGGAGCTGCAGGATACCATTGCTGTATCCCATGGCGATGGCATTGCCGGCATCGCTCACGAAGATCTCGTCGCTATCAAGAACAAAGCCGAAACGGCCCAAGTTGTTTTTAACCATGTTCACAATCTGTTCCTCGGTGGTGACATCGGTGAACGCGAGGTTCATCGAAAGGCACACGGCCATCACCTTAGCCGAATAGTTGAAGGTGGGGCCACCCTCGCCGTTGACAGCGATGGGAGAGTCAAACATGTACTGGATGATGAGCGGTCCCTGCTGCACGCCCAGGCCATTCTGGTCCAGGTACTCCTTGGGGTCGCTGTCAAACGCACCGTTCATGTCCATCACCGTGGTGCCAATTGAGGCACCGGCACAACTGTCGTCGCCCAGCGCACCCAAGATGCCACCAACGGCATACTGGATGTTGATGAAGCCACGGGCAGCAAACATTGCCTCGTTGGTGCCATGTGCATGTACAAAACATGCATTGCCCACGGGAGCTCCCTTGTCGTCGATGATACTGAACAGAGTGTCCTTAGCCACGATGAAACGGTCATTGCGCAGGTCGGTCATGCGGTCATACTGCGCCTTGATGACAACCTTGTTGTTCTTGTCAACGAGGCCCATCTTGTTATCCTTGGTGAGCACAAAGTAGTTGCCGGTGGTACTGCGCACGAAGTTCTTGTATCCGCCCTTCTCCACCGCCTTGTAATCCTCGTTGGGATTCTTAACCTCGTTACCCTTCTTGTCAAGGCACACGAGCGAATCACCTTTCATCACCGGCAGCACACCGTCGATAAACGTGGGCTGGATGATGCCATATTCCTGGGCATTGACGGTGAACACGGTCTCTCCCTTGGTGTTAATAACGCTGTAGTTGGCGGTAGAGTCGTTCACCTGGCTGGGTTCAATAACGATAGCCAGTCCGTCGGGAGAGAACAGGTTGGTCTGGGCAAACTTTGCCTCGATGACCGTGTCGCCCTTGGCGTTGATAAATCCCCACTCGCCCAGGTCGTTCTCATAGGTGGCATATCCCTGAGAGAACATTGAGCACTGTGAGATTTCACGTGGCAGTTCCTTCACCACCTCACACTCCTTATTGATCACACACAGTGCCTGGCCACGCTTGCTGGCAACAGCCAGTCCGTCCTCGCTGAAGGCGGTCACGCTGCCGTAGGGCTCCTTGTTCACAGGGGTCTTGGGATTAGCCACGTTATAGAAGTTGAAAGTGCCGTCTTCGTTCATCACATAGAACATGTCGGCGGTAACAGCCGATGGCATTGTGGCAAAAGCGTCCTTGGCAATCACCTCGCCGGTAGTCACGTTAACAATACTCCACTTGGCCGAACCTGCCAGCTGCACAGGGAGATAACCAATCTGGGGTATACCCTTGTTAGTCTCGTTGCAAGCCATCATTGTGGCCACGAGGCACAGCACCATTGCTGCGCGCATTATCATAGTCTTTTTCATATTCGTTTGGTTATGGACATAATTGATGCAAAGTTAAACATAATTTTCCAACCTTACAAAATATTGGCGATTTCTTATCCCTCCGAATTCATATAGTCCTGAATCCAGAGCAATATAGTCTTGATAATCCTGATGTGAACAAAGAAAATATCACAACCGTTTAACCCAGAAAGTGCATTTTCCTTCACGGGTGACATTTTTCTTTATCAAGTATAATGTTTTCCACTAGAAACATGAGCCAACTTGCAATTTTTATGTAAATTTGTAATTCGAACTAAAACCGATTGCATTTATGAAAACAATAGCCAGTTTTATTGCACTGATGCTGATGACCTGTGCACAGGCATGGGCAGGACACGTGATGGTTGACGGATCGCTCACCCAAAACGACTTTGACGACATTTATCCCGGGACAGTGCACACCTATCAAGTATATGTGCCCGAGCAGTACGACGGCAGCAAGCCCGCTTGCCTATATGTGGGTCTCGACGGTGTGCTGTGCAACGCTCCGGCGGTGATGGACAGCCTCATCGCGGCAGGCAAGATGCCCGTGACCATTGGCGTGTTCCTGCAGCCAGGCGTCATCAAGGACAAGGACGGCAACGTGCTGCGCTACAACCGCAGCAACGAGTTTGACATGACCGACGGCACGTTTGCCCACTTCCTGGAGAAGGATTTGCTGCCCAAAGTCGAAACAGAAAAGACCCCCGACGGCCGCAAGATAAAACTGTCAAAGGACGCCAATGACCGCATGATCTTCGGTCTGTCGAGCGGCGGCATCTGTGCCTTCAATGCAGCATGGCACAGGCCCGACATGTTCTCACGCGTGTTCAGCGGCGTGGGCACATTCGTGTCGATGCGCGGCGGACACGACCTGCAGGCCATCGTGCGCAAGCATGAGCCTCTGCCCTTGCGCATCTATCTGCAGGACGGCGACCAGGACGTGTGGAACGCCCTGTTCGGCCACTGGTACGAAGGCAACAAGATGCTGGCCAGCGCGCTCGACTTTGCCGGATACAAGGCTGGCTACGACTGGAGCCACTGCAAGCACGGCGTGAGCCAGGCAACAAAGATTTTTTCGCGCGTGATGGAATGGATGTGGCACGACTACCCCGCACGCATCGAGCCCGGCCGCACACAGAACGACCTGCTCGCCCCGCTGCTGCCCGAGGACAAATCATCCTGGGTCGAAACCACATGCCCCCGCAAAGTTCGTCGCCCCGGCATCATACCGAGCCACACCATGATACTTGACACTTATCCCGACGGTTCATTCCATGTGTCACGCGAGGAAAACAGCAACTGGCTTCTTCAGACCATCACCAGCCCAATGCCATGCTCGCAACAGCGCTTCTACTGGCTGCACAGCTACGACAACTCGCTGCTGCAGGTGCCCTATGCCATGTTTGACTCACAGGGCAACCTCTATGCAGTGACAAACGCCGGCATACAGATTTGCGACCAGAACGGCCGTGTGCGCGGCATTTTAGCATTACCCCGCGAACTTGACATCCAAGCCGTGAGCGGATTTGAAATCCGTAGCGGCAGCATCACCCTCAAGACCCCCAGCGGCCGGGCCTGGGTGCGCCGCCTCAACATCGAGCCCCCCACCCCAGGCGTCCGCCCCAAATCACAAGGCCAAGGCTAACCAGACGAGCTAACAACCACAAAAATGCCATCAAAGGGACAGTCCCCCTGATGGCATTTCGCTTTTCCTATTTGTTATATAACTTGCTTATTATCAATCATGAATCACAAAAACCAATCGTAAAAGTGCCATCAAAGGGACTGTCCCCTTGATGGCTTTTTTTGGGGGGGGATAAAAAGACAGGGCGGGGTGTCTTCACGACATTCCGCCCTGCAACTGTGTTGAATCAATGCGGGATTTATAATTATTTACTAGTCATCTTGTAGAATGAACGGTAAACAAAGTACAGTGCGATAATCACGAATGCCACGCCCACGATGGGTGCGATGTCCATGAAGTCTTTACTGATTGCGATTTCCATTGCAAGCACACCAAACAGGGTGGTGAACTTGATGATGGGGTTCAATGCCACTGAGCTGGTGTCCTTGAAGGGATCGCCCACGGTGTCACCTACTACCGATGCGTCGTGCAGCTCGGTGCCCTTGGCCTTGAGGTCTACCTCAACGACTTTCTTGGCGTTGTCCCATGCACCGCCGGCGTTGGCCATGAACACTGCCTGGAACAGACCGAACACTGCAATTGCTATCAGATAGCTGACGAACAGGCTCACTGCCTCGTTGCCGCCGAAGTTGGCAGGTGACGACAGGCATGCAAAACCAAGTGCGAAGCAGAAGATGGCGATGAAGATGTTGATCATACCCTTCTGGGCATACTCTGTACAGATCTCCACAACCTTCTGTGACTTAGCGATGTCGGCCTTCTTGGGAGCATTAGAGTCGAGCTTGATGTTATCCTTGATGTACTCAACGGCACGGTTGGCACCGGTGGTAACAGCCTGCATCGAAGAGCCTGTGAACCAGTAAACCACACAGCCACCCAGCAGGAAGCCCAGGATTGAGTAGGGATTGAGCAGGGTAAGGATCTGAGCGGGATCGATGCCCAGGGTATCCTTAATCATGAGGATAAGCGAGAAGATCATGGTTGTAGCACCTGCCACTGCAGTACCGATGAGCACGGGCTTAGCGGTAGCCTTGAAGGTGTTACCGGCACCGTCGTTGGCCTCGAGATAGTACTTAGCCTTCTCAAAGTCGGGGGTGAAGCCAAATTCGCCTTCGATTTCCTTCTTAGCCTTCTCAATGTCGTCCTCGATGAGCGAGAGCTCATAGACTGACTGCGCGTTGTCGGTCACGGGACCATAGCTGTCAACAGCGATGGTCACGGGACCCATACCCAGCATACCGAATGCCACGAGGCCGAACGCGAAGATCGAATGATAGCTGCTGAAGATTGTCTCCATGCCGAAGAGTGTCGAAGCAATGTAAGCGCCGAGCATGAGCACGAAGAACACAACGCCTGTCCAGAAGCTACCGAAGTTACCTGCCACAAGACCCGAGAGGATATTGAGCGAAGCACCGCCCTGACGCGAGGTCTCTACCACGTCGTTAACGTGGGTTGAAGTGGGCGATGTGAACCACTTGGTGATTTCGGGGATAAGCGCAGCACCCAGTGTACCGCAGCTGATGATGATAGAAAGACCCAGCCAGTAGTTGCCGCCCAGCTTGTCAAGCAGGAAGTAGCTGGTGGCAAATGTAGCCACGATCGAGAAGATCGAAGTGATCCATACCAGGCTGGTAAGGGGTTTTTCGAAGTCGAGGTCGTCAACGTTGCTGTACTTAGCCTTGGCCAGAGCACCGTTGATGTAATAAGAAAGGATTGAAGTGGCGATACCCAGGATACGCATCACGAAGATCCACACGAGCAGGTCAATCTGATACTGAGCGGGCACTGCGAGCAGGATGAACGACACGAGAGCCACACCGGTCACACCGTAGGTCTCAAAACCGTCGGCAGTCGGGCCAATGCTGTCACCGGCGTTATCACCAGTACAGTCGGCAATCACACCAGGGTTGCGGGGGTCGTCCCCACCGATCTTGAACACCACCTTCATCAGGTCGCTGCCGATGTCGGCTATCTTGGTGAAGATACCGCCGGCGATGCGCAGCGCACTTGCACCGAGCGATTCAC
>JAZQPG010000103.1:0-10186 GCA_045628365.1 Sodaliphilus sp.
GAGCCTCTAACGTCTCCGACGTTTTTACCGGACAACAGTGATTTAGAGTAGGTGATTTCGGGGTGGATGTTACTAAAATATATGCAACAGGCGACCACTTTTGCAGTGGCCGCCTGTGGTATTTGTTATTGGGGGATATTATGTCAATTTAGAACTCCATGCCAAATTTGAGTGCAGCACCGTGGAGCTTAAAATCTTTGTGGTAAGCGCCTGAATAACCTGCCGATACAGAGAATTTGCCACCAAACATGTAACCGGGGCCTGCGAAAATGTCGATAGCATTTTGATTATAATCAGCTGACAGGATGCGCTTGTAACCAAGCTTTACATCAGCAATTAATCCGTTGCCTTCGGCCGACATATAATAGCGGGCGTGTGCAAATGCCTTCATCTCGTGATGGGTATCGGGCATTGAGCTTTTGAGGTCTCCCACAGGAACCCATGCGTCATAACCAACGCCGCCACCTAGGAAGAAATTAGGGCATACGTTTGCGCCCAAGCTTACCTCAGCACCGGGAGAGACAATGCCAAAACCATCACCACCACCGTTGACAAACATCTTTGTCACGTTTGAACCGACCTCACCGATTACCTTGAAACCTGAATCCTTGAATTGTGCGTTTGCACTTGCGATGCCTAACATGGCAACAAGAATAAAAATAATTTTTTTCATAACTTCAATAAGTAATTTAAATTAGTATAATAATCTATTTCACATTCCTTTATAAAAGACTAAATATGTTGTGGCAATTTAGCATGGGTGCAAAAGTAAGAAAAAATTGAATAGTGTGCAAATTTTTGTATAGATTATAACTTTTCTAGAAAAAACAAAACTGGTGAAAAAGTAGTGTTCTAGAGAAATAAAGGGGGTGCTTATTTCTCTGGAATGATAAAAATTATTGTAAAAATACTGCCTTTAGTGTCTCTGACGATTTTTTCCGGACAGCAATATTAAACCCAGAAAGTTCATTAGGAGCAAACGCCAATATTTTGCTTCTCATGGGCATGATTTGGGCTATCTTTCGCTCACATAGGAACCCCTATGCTCGTTCAATATAGCGCAAATCCTGACACAATGATAGTCTAAAATCTCATCCATGCCCTAATGCACTTTCTGGGTTAAAAAATCTAGCTGAAGTTGAAATCTTTTTTTGTGGCTTTGTTATTGTTGTTTTAGACGTGTTAGCTAGTTGAGTAGGTGTGTACGCTTCCGGCTTGGGCTGAGGGCAGGTAGTTGATTCCCCACCAGCACATCTGCAGGCACAAGAAAGCCACGATGAGCAGGTAGTATTTTTTGCGTGGTATTGTGCCTTGCGGGGCGTTTGCTATGTGTATATAGGCGAGGTAAAGCAGCCATGTGGCGGCGGCCCATGTCTCCTTGGGGTCCCATGCCCAGTAGTGGCCCCAAGCCTCTTTGGCCCAGAGGGCTCCCATGAGCATGCCCAGCGTCATGAATGCCAACCCTATGTTAACCAGGTTGTTGATGGGTTGCTGGATGAGGCTGCCGTCTATGCTTTTGCCCTTGATTTTGATTTTGTTGCCCAGTAGTGCGGCAATGGCCATGAGCGTGGCGGCTCCCATGATGGCGTAGCAAAACATGTACACTATCACGTGGGGGGCAAACCACGGTGACTGCAGCGCGGGCATCAGAGTCTTGTTGTGGATGTCGGGCTTGAAGATGTTCACACATATAAACACGATGGACATCAGGGTCGAGAACGATAGTATCCACTTGTAGCGCCAGCGGCTATAAACTGCCAGGCCGGCCACGGGGAGGAAGAAGGCATACCACAGGCGTGTCTCACCCATGGTGCGCAGTGGTGGGCGCTCAAGGCTTATCCATAGTCCCACGATGAATGCCATGAAGACGATGATGCCGGCAATGGTCGACGTGAGCGCCGGTTTGCGGGCGTCGCGCCATGCCCAGTAGGCTCCCATGGCCCATAGTGCCACAGAAATCAGTGCAAACGCTAAGAAGTTGTCCCATGAAATGTGTATCATTTGTTGTCCTCCTTTCTTCCTGCGGTGAGGAACATGAGTATTGCCCCTGCGATGAGTAACCCTATGCCGGTGTAGACGCAGGGCAGCCACGGATCCTTGACCAGCTCAAGAACCGATGTGTTGCTCCATCGCCCCTTTGTCTCGTCATATGACAGCTGGTATATCTTCCACCCCTCGATTTCGTGGGGCTTGTTGACCTCGATGACGGCCTGCTGCTTGAGTCCGCTCTTGGTGAGCACGGTGACGTCCGAGGCATAGCGCTTGGGTTCGCGTTCGGGCATCACGAGCGAGTGTTTGTCATTGAGGCGCAGACCCTTGTAGGGAAACATGAACGACCCGTTTGACACCCATTCGTTGCTGGCCAGCGTCTTGCCGCCGCTCGTTACGTCTATCAGCGCTGCTGTTGTGGCGCCGTTATACCCCCATGCCACATAGTTGACGGTGTCTTGCGAGGCCACCTCGGCTGCATAGTCATAGAGGCGTTTGGTCTTGATGTGGTAACCCATGATGTCGCCCTCGGTGACGCTGTCTTCCAGCACCAGGCTCTGAGGCTTGTCGGTGGGGAGAGTCTTACCCGTCTCGTTGTCAATAATCACAAGTTTGGGCGGATACTCGTCGATGGTGAAGTGGTTGAGCAGTATGGCGAGGTCCAGTTCATGGACTTTGTCATTGTCGTCGGTGGCGCGCCATTCGGGCTGATCGGTGTTTACCTGCATTTTGAGGCGTTGCATGTCGGCACTGCCCAGTGTGGCTGCAGTGAGTGCGATGAAGAGTCCTGCGTGCGATGCCGTGATGCACAGGTTGCGCAACGAGGGCTTGAGGTGCTTGAAGGTGACAAGACCCACAATGATGTCCATCCACAGATACAATAGCACAAATGGCCAGCACGACAGGGTTTCGCGCATATTAGTGACGCCATAAATCGCCGTTGCCACTGCAGTGACGATGAGCACCGGCACTGCAGCGTGGCGCGAACTGGCGAAATGCAGCAAGTAACTGCGCTTGCGCAACACGTTGCCGGTAACGACGGCACCCGTGAGCACCATTGCAACAATGATGTTCACGGGCCACGCCATGAGGTTCCAGTCGATGGGGCCTACCGTGAGCTGCAGCATCGCCCCCACAATTAGCAGGCCTGCTACTATGGCTGTTCCCTCGCGGTAAGTCCAGGGTTTATTCCACATTATTTATTCCATATTATATTGACTTCATTTTGCCTTTTTTCAAAGCGTCCTGTACCCACTTGGGCTGGATGTCCTTCATGAATACCGCTTTCTTGGCTTCCTTGTCGGCCATGTCAAGGCCAATGTATTGCTGTGCCTTGGCCTTGGTAGAGATGTCGGGCATGGGGACATCGCCGTTAAAGCCGTGCTTAGCAAGTACCTTAGTTGTCAGCAAGCGTGACTGCTGTGCCCAGTAGAGAGCGTTAGAGAGGATGCGTGTGATCTCTTGAGGTGCGTGGAATGCTGCTCCGTGGCTAGCCACTGCAAAGTCCCAGCGCCACTGGCTCTTGCGTATTGCAGAGAGAACAGGCTTCATCTCGGCCTCGTTAGCGCCCTTGTCCCATGCAAACTTAGCCTCGATGTGAGCCTTGGCAAGTTCGTCCTCCACAAGGGTGCGAATCTCGTTGACCTTGCGCTGGCGCTCATACACGTTCTGGCGCAGAGTTTCCTCGCTCTCGCGGTGGCAGGTGAGGCAAGTGCGGTCCATCTTGGCGAGAGGCGACTGCACCTGGTGGTCTGAGTACTTCACGCCGCCGTCGGCAGTGTAGGGCATGTGGCAGTCGGCACAGCTCACGCCGCGCTGTCCATGGATGCCCATGCGTGTGGTCTCATATCCGGGGTGCTGAGCCTTGAGGATGGGAGCCTTAGAGAGTGCATGCACATAGTCGGCATACTCTGTTTCGTCATAATAAGCCTCGATGTCCTCAACAGAGAGACCCTTGTCCCAGGGGAATGTGAGATACTGGTCCTTCTCGGGAGTGTTGGGGTCATCCTTGAAGTAGTATTCCACGTGGCATTGTGCGCACACGAGGGTACGCATTTCCTGGTGTGTGGCCTTGTCGATGTCCTTGCCCATGCGAGCAAAAGCCTCGCGCAGTGCAGGACGTGAGATGTGCAGCGCCATGGTGCGTGCGTCGTGGCAGTCGGCACAACCTATGGGGTTCACGATCTCGTTGCCCCACTTTGCCCAGTTGGCCTTGTAATACTCGCCCACGCCTTTTTCCTGCATGATGCGAGGCACGTCGGGCGACTTACAAGTCCAGCAGGTGCCGGGCTGGTTGCTGCCGTCGTCCACTTTGTCGGGGGCGCCGGTGCGCAGCGTGCGTGTCATGTCTTCGATGGCGTGCATGTGCCCTCGCGGAGTGGTGTAGTCCCACGAGAATGCATATCCGGCCCACAGGATAACCATGTTGGGACGTTGCTCAAGCACGTCAATGGCTTCGCTGCTGTTGAACTCTGACTTGAATGTGGTGTCGGCAGTCATTGCCCATGTCTCATACTCGCGGGGAAAATCAACGGCAAACGAGTCATTGCGTGCCACGATGCTGTCGGCCATGGGGTTTTGACGATTGTTGAAGATTGAGGCAACCTCGGCACGGCGTTCCATCAATGCTGATACCAGCAGGCCCAGTAGAAACACGCCTACCATGCAGCCGCCAAACAACGCCCAGCCTTGCCATCCTTTAAGTTTCTTTTCGCTCATAATATTTAGTTTTTTTGTTTTATTAGGTTTATAGTTGACGTTAACTGACGTTAACGTAACAATGGCGTTTTTTTTACTTCATCATGCCCTGCAGCCACTCGGGAACTGCACTCTTGGGTACCGGCACTATGGCATCGGGCGTGCTGGCCAGAGAATTAGTGCCGCCGTGTGGTATATGGCGGTGACAGTCCCAGCACACCTTTCCCTCGCCCACCTTGGTCATCATGTAGTCGACCTTGCCGGTGTTCACCATAGTGGTGTTGAGCTCGGTGTGGCAGCGTATGCAGTTATTCATTACGACCTGTGCTCCGTCATCGCCTATCTTGGGCGACATGCGTTCCTGGCGCGTTACCAGCGCAGTCACGTGCTTCATGCCGTCGGCACCCTTGAAGGCATACTTGCGCATCATGTTCTCGTGTGGAACGTGGCAATCGTTGCAGGTGGCATTTTGCGAGTGGCTAGAATGCATCCATGTGGCATAGTAGGGCGTCATGACGTGGCAGTTGACACATGCCGACGGATCATCGCCTAGGTAAGTGTGCGCACGCAGCATATACAAGAACAGTGCACCACCTCCTGCCACGATACCGCACAGGCAACATATCGCTACTTTTTGGAGGCGGGACATATTGTCCCAAATCTGAAATTTTGGTAAAATTTTCATAGTTTGCTTGTTTCAACCACAAAAATATATTAATTTTGATGAAAACGAGGTATCCACCGATAACAAAAACCTGGAGTCCAAAGATGAAAAAGTATACTACAAAAGCTGATTTAAACCCTGAAAACAAGGAAGTTCCGCTATATGCGCAGATAGTAGATGACATGCTGGACAAGATATCCTCTGGTATCTTAAAGGCCGGCGACATGCTGCCACCCACCCGCGAGTGGGCAGCCGAGATAGGGGTGAGCCGCAAGACGGTGGTGCGTGCCACTGAGCTGCTGCTCGTCAAGGGCGTGATTTACTCCAAGGAACGCCGCGGCATGTATGTGAGCCCGGCCTGTGCATCGCCTGGCAGCGGCCGCCCTTCAGAGCCTTCGCACACCATGCTGGAGCGCCCGGGACAAGAGGGTGATGGCAATGTGTCACCGGCAAAGGCCAGGATTGTGGTCAACGACGGTTTTCCCGATACTCGCATGCAGCCTTTCCGCGAGTACTCGCGCGCTTATCGCAAGATATTCAACCGCATGGCGCAGTGGAGGCAACTGGGATATGATGACTCGGCAGGAGTGTTCAAGTTCAGGACGGCACTGTGCAATTACTTGTGGAAACTATTCTCAATCAACGCCCGCGAGGACGAGCTGGCAGTGGTGCGAGGCTCCCAGATGGCATTGTTCCTGATTGCCAATGCCGTGTTGTCGCCCGGCGATGTAGTGGCACTGGAGTCGCCCGGCTATGGCAGTGCCCGCGAGGCTTTTACCCATGCGGGAATTGGCGTGGTTGACGTTCCCGTCGACCGTCATGGCATTGATGCTGATTACCTGGAACGGCTGTGCCATGACACAAGCATCTCGGCGATATATGTGACGCCTCGTTTCCAGTATCCCACCACGGTGACCATGTCGATGGCCCGTAGGCAAAAACTACGCGACTTGGCGCTGAAATATGGTTTCATTATCATTGAGGACGACTTCGGTGCAAACTACACGTTCACTGAGCACAAACTCATGCCGCTGTCGTCAATGATGAGCAAGTCGCGCTATATCTACATAGGCACGTTCAGCAAGATCTTTGCTCCGGGCATCAGGTTGGGGTATGTGAGCACTTCGGCCGAGATAATACGCAAGATTGTCGATTTTCGTGCCCTCATCGATATCCACGGCGATACCGTACTTGAGCGTGCCATGCTTGAGCTCTTGGAGAGTGGCGACATGAAGCGCCACATACGAGGTGCAGTGAAAACCTACAAGGAGCGCATGGCGTTCATTTCGGCCGAGATACGCCGCATCCTAGGCGACGATGTGGATTATGCCAAGCCGGTGGGCGGACTTGCGGTGTGGATAGGGCTGGGCAAAAAAGCAGATGCCAATACCTTTTACACCTTGATGCGTGCTAAGGGTATTGACATCCCTGTATTCACTCTTCATGACGGGTCTATAGGTGTGCGCATCGGTTATGCGTCGATGGATAACGGCGAGATAACCGAAGTGCTCAATGCCATGCGTTCAGTAATCGCAGGGCTGCAGTAGATCCGGTACCAGAGGTTTTAATTTTCCATAATGATGTCGATGACGGTGTTGACATCGGTGATGTCGATGGTGCCGTCGCCGTTGACATCGGCCATGGGCGATGTTACGGCCGGTGTGGCACCTAGGATGATGTCGATAAGGGCATTCACGTCGGCAATGTCGACCATGCCGTCGCCGTTCACGTCGCCGGTGACGGGTGCGGGGCCTGCACCTGTCACGTTGATGACGCAGGTGGCGCTGCTGCCGCCGTCAACTGCGGTGGTGGTGATAACGGTTGTGCCGCCAGCCAGGAGCTCCACGATGCCGCTGCGCACGCGTGCCACGCGCTCGTTGCTCGATGTCCAGGTGACGCGCTGGTCGGTGGTAGTGGTGGGGTAGAACCAGTGGGTGAGCGCCACGGTGTCCTGCTCGGTGATGTTGACGGTGCGCTCGGTTGCCGGCAGGGTGAGCTCACGGCTCACGATGGGATCCTGCTGGCCGATGAGGCGGTAGAGGTTAGGCAGGGGCAGTGTCTTGCTGGTGTAGTTCCAGAAACGCACATATCCGTCGACGGGCGCGTTGTAGCGCATGGTGCCGTACTTGGTGTTGGTGCTGGCGATGGTTGCTCCGTCATATCCCATGGTGATGTCCCATGTGGTGACTCCCTCGTCCCATGCCAGGTTTTTCTCGCCGCGGGCACCCAGTTGCTGGCCGTGCTGGTTGGTAAGCGTGAAGTGTCCGTCGCTGTCCTTGGTGGCGGTGAAAAGGCTGATGTAGGGGTCGTCGATGGTGGCGGTCGATGTCACGCCGATGGCGTCAAGGTAGTGTGACGTCTCCATGCCGTCGATGTCGCCGGGCGCGCTGCCGCTGCGGTACATCATCACCACGTCGCCGTCGTTGACCTTGCCCTTGGCTTCGATCTTCTCAAACTTCCAGGGCAGAGCGCTCTCGGTCTCTACTCCGCAGCCGGGGGTGTAGTCGATGGTGATGGCGTTGAGGTAGACCGATCCCTCCTGTGTGCCGCCCTTGACGGTAATGCCCAGCTCGGCATCGCCAGCCACGGTGACGGGCGAGGGCAGCTGTTTGGTCATGTCAACGTACACGTAGAGGTCCTTGCTCACCCAGCGGCCAAACCACTGGTCGCTGTTGAACGCGGCGGTGGGGGTCTTGTAGCACTCCTCGCCGTCCTGGCTCACCACGAGGGCAAACGTGCCGGCGGTCTTGTTGGAGCACATCGACAGTGTCACTGCGTTGATGGTGCAGTCGTCCCAGCCCTCAAGCCACAGCGTGGCCTCGCGGTTGCGGGGTATCTGGTTGTAGCGGTTGCCGATGGTTGCGCCATATTCGTTGTCAAACCAGGCGTAGCTGCCAGCGGGCCTTGTCCCGGCGGGAGCCAGCGTGAAGGAGCCTGTTGATGTGTTGAATTCGGTGATTCTATAGGTGATGGTCTCGGCCCAGCAATCCAGGGCTGTGCCCATGACTAGTGCAAGTGCTAATAGCGTTGAAAAAATGGTTTTTAAGTTCATGTTAAGTTGGTTCTTTTGTAATAAGTGACCGCAAAATTAATGCGTTTAGACCGAAAAACCAAAATAACAAGGTGAAAATTAAAGAATCGGGGGTATTTATTTGGCTATTTGTTTGATTTGATGAACTCGTCTATGCTTGTGATGTTGAGTTTGCGTGCTATCTGCACACGCTTGTTATAGATGGTGCCCATGCTTTTATACTTCATGCACACCATGATTACCGTGCGCGAGAACCCGCAGCAGTACAGGGCGAGGAAGTTGATCTCGTCGTCGCGCAAAGTGCCGCCGGCGGCTTCCTGCGCCTTGACGAGGATGCCATTGTGCAGGTCGTTGGCGATTGACTGGATGTCCTTGAGGAACGACTCGCTGTTGTCGTCGCTCACGGCCATCATGCTGCTGAACTTGGCGGCAAACTTCTTCGCGTCATATTCGTAGGACCACAGTATGAGCTGGTGCAGGTTCTTGATCTGCTCGTCGATGATGTTCCTGATTTCGTCCACTTTGCGCATGCTCTCGTCGGCCTCGGTGAGCCGGTTTTCATATTGGTGCAGGGTGCTCTGCATCTCCTCCAGGCTATGGAGCGAGTTGTCGAGGTCGGCGGTCAGTAGCTCATATTCGTTTTGCTTGATCTTTAGCCTGTTGCGGTAGCGCAGGGCAAAGAGTGCAACGACCAGGGCTGCGATCACGACGACGGCGGCGCCCGTGAGGGTGCGGTGCAGGTTGGCCTGAAGCGTCTGGCTGCGCAGCTCGGCCTTCTGGGTGTCGTAGTTCTTTTCTACAGCCAGCAGCCTGTGGTTGAGGCTGCTGATGAGGATCGAGTCGCCCATGTCGTTGGCCTTGTCATAGTACCACCGCGACAGGGTGTCGTTGTGGCTCGCCTTCTCAATCTCCGACATGGTGTTGTAATACCACATGATGTCGGCCGTGGTGGTGCGCTCGGGCGAATTGTCCACGACGATTCTTGCCGAGTCGATATGCCCCATGTACAGGTGGCACAGGGCTAGGCAGTAGTGGGCCCGCGGGTGTGTCTTGATGCCTTGCCCAGCATCGAGTGCCTGCAGTGCAAGGGACTTGGCAGTGGGGTAGTCGTGTGCTATCTCGCAGTAGTACTCGGCGAGTTTGAACAGGTTGCTGAACTTCTGCCGCTGGTCTCCCAGGCTGTCGGCAAGAGCGATGGCATTGTTAAGGTGCAGCACTGCGCTGTCGCCTTTGCCCTTGATGTTGCGGTAGATGGTGCCAAGCTGGCTCAGGCAGGTGAGTTTGGAATGCTTGTCGTTCACTTGGTCGAACAGGGGCAAAGCCTCGCGGTATTTTTCCACAGCGATGAGGTTGGCTCCCACCACCTGCTGCTGGTAGATGTGTCCCAGCCGCAGTTTGGCCTGTGCACAGGTGCCTGGGTTGTCTTTCTGGGCAATGTCCTCGGCCTTGTGGAGGCATTCCACCGCCTTGTCGAGGTTGCCGATGTCCTCGTTGACGCATCCTTGCAGCAGCAGTGCCCGTGCGTGACGCGTGTCGTTGCCGCTGCGTGCATAGTGGTCAACAGCGATGCTGATGATGCTGTCGTTGGCGATGGCGAGGTTGCTGTTGAGTCGTGCTTCGGTCATGAGCAGGGCGTGGTAGGCCTTGTCGTCATCGTTGAGCCCGTTGGCAGGCAATGCTTTGAGTTCCTTCAGCGCGCCGATGCTGTTCCCCTGCGAGAGCAAGGTGTCGGCCTGCTCCAGGCGATGAGCATAGTCGCCGCCAGCGCACGAATGCAGCGACAACACGGCGGCGAGCGCCACGAC
>JAZQPG010000104.1:0-2434 GCA_045628365.1 Sodaliphilus sp.
ACTGCATGGGCGACCATCACCTCAAGGTTATCCTCGAGACCGGTCTGCTCAAGACCGCCGAGAAGATACGCAACGCCAGCCTCCTCTCTATGTATGCAGGCTGTGACTTCATCAAGACATCTACAGGCAAGGTTTACTCGGGCGCAACACTCGAGGCTGCTTATGTGATGTGCCAGAGCATCAAGGAGTATTATGAGAAGACAGGCAACGTAGTGGGCTTCAAGGCATCGGGCGGCATCCGCACCACAGCCGACGCCGTTAAGTATTACACTATCGTCAAGGAAGTTCTGGGCGAAGAATGGCTCACCAACGAGCGCTTCCGCATTGGTGCTTCAAGTCTGGCCAACGCATTGTTCCAGTCGTTCACTGGTACCGAGGAAAAGCCTTTTTAAGTGTTAACGAAAGTAAAAATACAAGATAATATACCCTTAAAAGTGTAAAATTAAGTTAAATCGATGCAGAATTATGCTGAAAATTTATGTTGTAAAACATATAATGCTTAATTTTGCATCGGTTTTTCATGGTATTAGTTTTTAAGGTTATGAAATCCCAGGCGTCGAGACGACGGTTGCGAGTTTTCATTGTTTAAGGTTTATGTTAATGGTATTAGAAGGTTAATTAGTTAAGCAATCCCCGACGTTGATGTCGAGGATTATTTTTTTATACCCCCCTCTCGGTGGCTGGTTTCGTGCTGGTCAAGCCGATGGGGGATTATATTTTTCCGGAGGGAAACATCAGGCTCAGTCGAAAAAAGGGGTCAGTCGAACATCGGCCTGCTCCTGCCAGCCGCAATCTTAGGTAAACTTAGAGGGAAAGTCCGTTGATATGATTTTGGGCGGGATTTACGCGACAGGTTATGAGAAAAACTTCGTGGGCAGCGGGTATTAGACAAAAAAGCATTATCTTTGCACCTTGAAATAGCACATGAAGAAACTTTTGCACAAAATATTGTATTATCCCCTGTGGGTGGTGTGGTACACACTGTCGCTGCTGCCGTTGCGCGTGCACTATGTCATAGGCGACGTGTTCTACCTGCTGGTGGCGCATGTGGTGAAGTATCGCCGCCGCGTGATAATGAAAAACCTCACTAACGCCTTCCCCGAGAAGACCGAGCAGGAGCGCAAGCGCATCATGAAGGACTACTACCACTTCTTCTGTGACTACATTGCCGAGACCATCAAGTTTGGCACCATGAGCCGCAAGAGCATTAAGAAGCACATGGTTTTCAAGAACGCCGATGTTCTGGCTGACATTGCCAACGAAGGGCAGAGTGTAGCACTGTTCCTGGGCCATTACGGCAACTGGGAGTGGGTCACAAGTGTTGCCCTGTGGCTCGAAAAGAACAACCGTCCCACTGGCTACGGGCACATCTACCATCCGCTCGAGAACGAGGCCATGGACCGCCTGTTCCTGTCGTTCCGCAACCGCATGGGGTCAACTAGCGTGCCCATGCGCGAAACCCTGCGCTGGATTCTCAACCACAAGCGCGAGGGAAGGCCGTCCATCTTGGGATATATCGCCGACCAGGTGCCCACGTGGGAAAACATTCACTACTGGCTCACGTTCTTCAACCAGGAGACGCCCGTGTTCACCGGTGTGGAGCGCATTGCCCGCTCGCAAAACCAGGCGGTGATATATATCGACATCAGGCGCGTGAAACGCGGCTACTATGAGGGAGAGCTGCAGGTGGTCACACGCACACCCCGTGAGTGGGCTGAGAACGAAATAACCAACGAGTGCTTCCGTCGCCTCGAGGCAACCATCAGCCGTGCGCCGCAGTACTGGCTGTGGAGCCACAACCGCTGGAAACGCACCCGCGAGGAGTTTGACCGCTGCTACAAGGTTGTCAACGGCCGCGTCGTCAAGCGTTAACTTGCTGTGTTTCTTCCCTGGAACAAAGCTTCCGGAAATTAGAATGATTGTTTATGTACCTGTAGGTTGTGTGCGCTCAGCCTGCCTGATCGGTGTGGGCCTCTATCCAGTGGGCAACGGAGTCGGCGGTGTTGGGGGCTATGACTTCGTGGGCTACGGCTTTTACCTCGGGGAAGGCGTTGTCCACAGCCACGGCGTAATCGGCTATTTCCAGCATGGCTATGTGGTTGCGGTTGTCGCCGAAAGCCACGATTTCATCGGCGTTTATCCGGCGCGCCAGGCGGCGTATGGCCCCGGCCTTGGTGCATCCGCTGGTGTATATCTCGAGCAGGCCAACACTGGGGTCGAAGATGTCGTGGTAGAACATGGGTGAACAGTCGACAGTGGCCTTCACCTCGTTATAGATGCGTTCGAGCGTGGCATAGTCGTTCATCGAGAAGATGAGCATCGCAGGGTCGTCGCTAGTGTGATACTGTGCGTCGTCGAGCAAGAAACGCTTGAAAGGTGTGTTGAGACGCTCTTGTACGAACTCTTGCTCCTGTACCGACATCTCCCCGTAGTG
>JAZQPG010000105.1:0-13105 GCA_045628365.1 Sodaliphilus sp.
CACTCTCGATAATGCGGTGATAAACATCACCAGCGAGGACTATCCGGTGTTTAGCGATGGTAACTATGGTAACCCCATTACACTCATCATCAAGGGAAAGTGCTCAATCAAGGTCTTATCAGGAGGGGTTGGTTTCTCGGCAAGTACGATAACGGTTCAAGGTAACAGTTTAGCTGACCAATTGGAAATTACAAGCCGTACGGGCCTTGTGACCAGTGGCGTCAATATTGCCAATTGCGCGTTGAAAATATCTACAAGCGGTGGCTCACTGATTTTGAACGACAGAACAACGGCGTCTTTTTCTAATTGCCAGGTAAATCTACATTCTAACGAAGGCCGAGTTATAGAAGGCGCGTCGGGTGTGACGTTCGACGGGTGCCGCATCACCAGCCCCGATCCAGCTACAATCACCCTTGGCGACCAGGGATACCGCATGCTCGACGGCAGCAAATTTTATTCTATGGCCATCGACCTGATTAAGCCCACTGATGTCATCCTCTTTGAAGACGCGTTGGTGAAGTCGTTGTGCGTGAGCCGCTGGGACACCAACAAGGACGGCGAGCTGAGCTATGGCGAGGCCGCTGCCGTGACATCGCTGGGCGATGTGTTCCAAGGACAAACTAAAATCACTAAGTTTGACGAACTGCAATACTTCACTGGCTTGACCAAGGTGGACGAAGGTGCGTTCAAGAACTGCACAAAGCTCGAGAAGGTCACCATTCCCAAGACGGCAGTAACCGTCGAGGCATACGCGTTCCTTAACAACCTGAAACTCACTCAGGTTACCTTTGTCGCTGGCAACTCGCTCGAAGCCATCAAGCAGAGCGCCTTCTATGCCACCCCCGTCACCACAATAACCGGTGTGGACAAACTCACCTACATAGGCACATCGGCGTTCTCCAACTGCGTTTCGCTCGAGACATTTGACATGCCTGCTACGCTCAACTACATAGGTAACAGGGCGTTCTACGGCTGCAAAAAACTCAACACTGCCATACCCGCGTCGGTAAATCAGATCATGCAAGAGGCGTTTGCCTACTGCTCGTCGCTCACCACCGACCAGCACCTGACTAACCGCACTTACCAGTTCAAGATAGGCAAGGACGCATTCCGCGGTTGTCCGCTGCACAAGATTGTGTTGGAGTCAGACTTCCTGATGTCAACCAGTGTGGAGGATTGCTTCTATGGCGACAATGCCGATGATTTCATCTGCTACGTCAACAACCACGTGTATAATTCCTTCCAGTCGCTAGGCTGGACTGACGAGCAAAAGTGGCGCACGCTGCCTTACGTGGACCTGGGCGCTAACAACCGCGCTCCCATCTATTGCAATATCGATCTCATCCCCGCCGAGAGCAGCTACTGGGCACATGTGTTTGAAATCATCAGCGACTACGAGAAGAGGAGCGGCTATGTCATGGCCAGGTACACCGAGGTGCCGCGCACGATGGCTTTGCCTGCCGGAACTCCCGCCATCGCCTATTCTTACGGAGCCGACCGCATCTACTTCGAGCACCCCAAGACACCGGCACGCCCGCTTAATGTCAAGAACCTGCTGATAGGCTCTTATGCCGGCGGTTACACAAAGGACAACACCGACCAGGTCTCTTATTATATATGGAATCACGCCGATGATGTGTTCAAGTGCTTGAGCAGCAACTCCAGGGCTAACCGCGTGGCATCGGGCTGCGCCTATATAGAGATACCCGAGGCTCTTGACAGTTCGGTATATGCATCGGTCATGGTCAACGGCACCGATCTCAACAGCCACATATGGGACGGCGATGTCAATGGTGACGGAAGTGTCGATATCTCCGATGCCAACATACTGATTGACATTATCCTGGGTAAAGACGATGCCGCCAACTATGACGGGCGTGCCGACGTGAACCGCGACTACACGGTCGACATCTCCGACGCCAACATCGTCATCGACCTCATCCTGGGCAAATAACCAGTGTGAATCCACGTCGATAGTGCTCAAGTAAAAAGCTGGTGACAAAGAATCGGCACAAAATTTTGCAAAAACAGCAAATTATCGGCTCATGATGAGCCGATTTCGAGGTGCCGAACATAGCAAACGCTACAGCCGGGACTGTCCCTGTTGTAGCGTTTTTGTCTGTTGGTGGCGTGTGTCAGAGCACCTTGGGGGCGGCTTCGGGGGCGTGGGTGCTGAGGATGCGCAGGGGCTTGGGGTACATGTTGTTGGCACGGTTGCCCAGGTTGTTGACCCAGCCCAGGGGTGTACCGTTGAATGCCACGATCACATATCCTCGTGGAGCATCTACCGTGATGGCCTCGCCACGCAGGTAACTGATGGCTCCTGCATAGTCTAGTTCCACAACGGGGAATGCCTCGCGGTTGAGTGCGGTGCTCAGTGCCAGCGAGTGGGCGGGTACGCAGTTCTTGCCCTTGATGGTGCCCAGTGTCACTCCGGCTTGCATCAGGTTGCAGGCGGCGAGCATGTCGATGACCTGTGCGTGCTGTCGGGGCACGGCCGCCACGGTGTCGCCGGTGACGGTCACTTGGTAATCTTTTTCGTTCTCGAGCCACTGCTTGAGCGTGCGCGGTGCGTCGGTGCGCGACTGCGGGCGCTGTTTTTTGCTTAACTTGGCGGGGCGCAGGGACTCGTCAGCGGGTTTGCGCACCACGGCCATGAACAGTCCCTCGCCGCGGGTGAGGTGGGGGAGGAAGCGATAGCAGGGCAGGGCGGTGCCAATGCCCTCGTGGATGGGCCACCCGGGCAGGGTGGGCACTTTGACGGGCTCGGCGCCGTAGTCGTCGACCAGGTGCTGCAGCATGAGTTCGTTTTCCTCGGTGTTGTAGGTGCAGGTGCTGTAGATGAACAGTCCGCCGGGCTTCAATGCGGGCCAGATGTCGGCGATGATGGAGCGCTGGCGCTGGGCACATTGCTCGACGAGTGCCGGCGACCACTGGCTAACGGCCTCGTCGTCCTTGCGCATCATTCCCTCGCCGCTGCAGGGCACGTCGGCCGCGATGATGTCAAAGGTGTGGTTCAGTTTGCCCAGTGCGCGTGGAGCACAGCAGGTGACGGCGCTCCAAGGGTTGCCCCATCGCGCCACGTTGTCGGCCAGCACGCGTGCCCGCGACACCACGATCTCGTTGGCGACCACGAGCGACCCCTGGGGCAGCGCCTGCAGCGCTGCGGTGGTCTTGCCGCCGGGAGCGGCGCACAGGTCGAGGTACACGGCCGTTTCCTTGACCAGCGAGCGGATGACGTGGTGGATGAACATCGACGAGGCGTCCTGCACGTAGTACATTCCGGCGTGCCACATGGGGTCGAATGTGAATTGTGGCCTCTGGTCGAGGTAGAAGCCCTCCGTACACCAGGGCACGGTTGATGCGTTGCCGGGCACGTTGGCTCCACGGCCGGTATTGGCCCTGACGCTTACACTGGGATCGCTGTCGCCTATGGCGCTGAGCATGGCTTTGCTCTCCTGGGGCAATAGCCGCTCAATCTGCTTGATGAAATCTACTGGTAACTGCATGATGGTGCAAAGTTAGTGATTATTTTCTACTCTATTTTGGCAATTTGCGGATTTTTTGTAACTTTGCAAGGAAATATACATTAATAATGCTATAAGATGAAGCGATACTTACTTACAATCGTGGCAGTTGTGGCTACCTTTTGCACCGCACTTGCCGACGTTTACCTGTTTGGCGACGTGAACCGTGACAAGTCAGTTGATATTATAGATGTCAACATGGTTGTTGACGCCGTGTCGACCGGGACAGACGTCCCCCATGCCGATGTCACTGGTGACGGCGTGATAGACATTATCGACATTAACACCATTGTCAACATCATCGTTACCGACTCCCACGAGGTGGTGCGCACCAACGTGGACTGGGTGTGGAACATGGACGAGCTGCCCGAGATACGTCTCTATGTGTCGCTCGACGAGTGGAACCGTCTGCTCGCGCTCTATGACTCAAACAACAGGACCAAGCAGTATATCGTGGCCGACATGGACTTTGGCATGGACGGCGAGCACTTTGCCGTAGACGAGGTGGGCCTGCGCCTCAAGGGCAATACCTCGCGCCGTCGCCCCGAGGGCTGGCAGGGACAGGAACACCAGGCCGGCAACACCGACTGGCACCACGTGCACTTCGGCATCAACATGCACAAGTGGGTCGACGACAAGGACCACGACGTGCACGGTGTGCACAAGCTGCACCTCAAGTGGTTCAAGGATGATCCCGCCTACGTGCGCGAGCTCTTCTGCTACAACCTGTTCCGCGACTACGGGGTGTGGACCGCTTCGCATTCCAACTACTGCCGCCTGTGGCTCCACGTGGAGGGCGACAGCAAGGAGACATACATGGGTGTGTATGAGATGATCGAGCCTATCGATAAGAATTACCTCAAGCAGCGCAAGGACGAGGGTCTGTTCGGCAGCAAGGACGGCAACCTGTGGAAGTGTAAGTATGTCGGATCGCCCGCCAGCCTCACCGATCCCTACAACAAGGACTACTATGCCGACGACGACAGTGACGACAGCCACACCTACACGCTGCAGACCAACATCAAGAACTTTGACAACGCCAAGCAGCAGTTCATCGACTTCCAGCTCAAGCTTGCCAGCAAGAGCGACGCCAGCTTCAAGACATGGATATCCCAAGTGTGCGATGTGGACCTGTTCCTGCGCACGCTGGCCGTTAACGTGGCAGTCGGTATGTGGGACGACTACTGGAACAACAGCAACAACTACTACCTCTACTTCACCACCGAGGATATCCCCGACTACAAGGTGTACATGATCCCCTATGACTATGACAACACCCTGGGAACCAGCTCAGACTGCGGCGTGCAGCACGACTCGGGACGTCAGGATCCCCTCAAGTGGGGCTATGACAACAACCTGCTGGCGACACGCATCCTCAACATCCCTGAGTACAAGACCAAGTATGTGCAATACCTGAGCGAGCTCGTTGACGAGACCAGCGGCCTGATGCATTATAACCAGGCCTCGGCCCGCATCCGCGCCTGGGAGGCCAAGGTGCAGCAATTCGTGCACAACGACACTGGCGAGGACATGACCATCGAGGACCGCCCGGCATCGTGGGGCAACCACAGCGAGTACCGCCTGCTCGAGGACAGCCGCAACAATAATTTCTTCCGCGTGAAGGCCGATGCCATCGAGCGCTGCTCGGCACCGGCACAAACCGAGGTTTACATCTTCGGCAACCTCATGACCGGCTATTGGGATGAGGGCAACAAGACCAAGATGGAATACTCTAACGGCGTTTACTACTATGACTTCACCGCTCCGCACAACCACGGCACCGTGTGGGCCCTGGAGGAACGCGCCGACGGCAGCACCAAGTATATCGTCCCTGTCAAAGAGATGACCCCCGTGACTCTTGACGATGCCAATGGTGTTGCCAGCAGCCTGGACGGTAACCGTGCCGAGAGGAGCTACTGGTGTGACAAGATCTCTACCGGTCAGAAATACCGCATTATCTACGATCCTAGCAACCAGCATGTTTCAATCATGAAACTTGCCGGTGCTTAGGGAGTAGACCCCCCACGCTATTTCTTTCTCAGTGTCTTATGCTTTGTAAGAGTGAAAGATTTGGGTAAGGTCAAGTTGGGGAGTCCTCAAAAACTCCATTGCTGTGTAGTTACCTCTTAACCCCTTATGTGCTAAAAAATGTTTATCCTTGAAAAATGAGGCGGGTGATGGCGTGAAGTGTGAAGAAAATTTTGTAACTTTACGCAGTTAAATACGCTTTGTTTATAACAAAACATACATTTTTTTACTATCATATTAATTAATAACTAATTATGATTTATTCTCACGAAGTACAAAACATGTGCTGTGTAGCCAAGGGCGCTAATCACCCTTCAGCACCGATTCCTGAAGAAGGAAAGTGGGTACGCTCTAAAGAAATCAAAGATGTTTCAGGCCTTACTCACGGTATCGGCTGGTGTGCTCCCCAGCAGGGCGCTTGCAAGCTTACTCTCAACGTTAAGGAAGGTATCATCCAGGAAGCCCTGGTTGAGACTATCGGTTGCTCTGGTATGACTCACTCAGCCGCTATGGCAAGCGAGATCCTCCCCGGCAAGACCATCCTTGAGGCTCTCAACACCGACCTCGTGTGCGATGCTATCAACACCGCAATGCGTGAGCTCTTCCTTCAGATTGTTTACGGTCGCACCCAGAGCGCTTTCTCAGAGGGCGGTCTCGTTATCGGTGCTTCTCTTGAGGACCCCGGTAAGGGTCTCCGCAGCCAGGTAGGTACCATGTACGGTACTCTCGCTAAGGGTCCCCGCTACCTCGAGATGGCCGAGGGCTATTGCACCCGCATGGCTCTGGACGAGAACAACGAGGTTATCGGTTATGAGTTCCTGCACCTCGGTAAGTTCACCGACGCTCTCAAGAAGGGCAAGACTCCCGAAGAGGCTCTCGAGGCTGCCAAGGGTAGCTATGGCCGCTTCGCTGACGCTGCTAAGTACATTGACCCACGTAACGAATAATAAAGGAGGAATACATTATGGCAATTAGAGAAGTAAAATTCGAATCGCAAGATCGTCGAATCAACAAGATTATCGCTGTTCTCAACGAGAACGGTATCAAGAGCATTGAGGAGGCTAACGCAATCTGCGAAGAAGCTGGTATCGATCCTTATATGACATGTGAGGAAACTCAGCCCATCTGCTTTGAGAACGCTAAGTGGGCCTACGTTTGCGGTAGTGCAATCGCTATCAAGAAGGGTTGCAAGAACGCTGCCGACGCTGCCGAGGCAATCGGTCTGGGTCTGCAGGCATTCTGTATCCCCGGTTCAGTAGCCGACGACCGCAAGGTGGGTCTGGGCCACGGTAACCTGGCAGCTCGTCTGCTCCGCGAGGAGACCAAGTGCTTCGCATTCCTCGCTGGCCACGAGTCATTCGCTGCTGCTGAGGGCGCTATCAAGATCGCTGCTAAGGCCGACAAGGTACGCAAGGAGCCCCTGCGCGTTATCCTCAACGGTCTGGGCAAGGACGCTGCTAAGATCATCTCTCGCATCAACGGTTTCACATACGTTCAGACTGAGTTTGACTACTTCACTGGCGAGCTCAAGACTGTAGCCGAGACTCCCTATAGCAACGGTCCCCGCGCTAAGGTTAAATGCTACGGCGCTGACGACGTGCGCGAAGGCGTGGCTATCCTGTGGAAGGAAGACGTTGACGTTTCAATCACTGGTAACTCAACCAACCCCACCCGCTTCCAGCACCCCGTTGCAGGTACTTACAAGAAGGAGCGCATCCTCGCTGGCAAGCCCTACTTCAGCGTAGCATCAGGTGGTGGCACAGGCCGCACACTGCACCCCGACAACATGGCTGCAGGTCCCGCTTCTTACGGTATGACCGACACCCTGGGCCGCATGCACAGCGACGCTCAGTTCGCAGGTTCTTCATCAGTTCCCGCTCACGTGGAGATGATGGGCTTCCTGGGCATTGGCAACAACCCCATGGTAGGCTGTACAGTAGCTTGCGCCGTTGACGTAGCTCAGGCACTCAACAAGTAATTTCAACACAGTTGATTATAGATGCTCCTGCTATCTTACTAGGTAGCAGGAGTTTTTTTGCCGTGATTTTTGCTTTTTTTCTTGTCATTGTGTAAAATAATTACTAACTTTGTCAATATTTATTACATAATAGGTCCTTTATTGCCTAAAATATTACAAATTGTTGTTTCGATATGATGAAAGCCATTATCACTCCATTAAAAGTTGCAGCAACAGTGCTCATGCTGCTAGCGGGCGTCGCCCAGGCATATGCCGTGACGCTAAACTCCACTAATTTCCCTGACAACAACTTCCGCGCGGCTCTTGCCGAAATCACCGGCGTGGCCGAGGGCGGAACATTTGATGCCACTGCCATCACCACTCTCAACGTGTCAGGCAAAGGCATCACCAACCTCACCGGCATCGCCAACTTCACCGAACTCACTGAACTGATTCTTGATGACAACGACCTCAGTCACCTTATTTTGTCAACAAACACTAAGTTAAAGAAACTGTCTATTCGCAACAATGACCGCATCATAGGTTTCTCGCAGTATGCTGCGACAGCGACCAATCATTACATCAACTTGTCGAAATCTCCAGTTACTCCGCTTGAGGAGTTCGATGCCAGTGATAGCGACAACTACGCTTATTTCTCGGCCATCAACTCAACCTATGGTGTGACTACTCTTGTTACATTGAAACTTGCCAACTGCCCCAAGCTTGCTGGTTGGTCGGCTGGAGTAGCCAAGCAGCCCAATCTTGTTTATCTCGACATGACCAACAACGCTCTTACAGGAGGTGTTGGCACTGGTATAAACGCAAGTGGTGCCATCGGCACATTGACCAAACTTGAAACACTCATTTTGGCTAATAACCCCAGTCTTACATGTGTTGACGTGAGCAAGATGCCCAATCTCAAGTATCTTGACATGAGTGGCACCGACTTGTGGTTTGAGAATCGCGAGAAGTCATATCTCAAACCTGCCAATAACCCTTTACTGGAGACTTTTATTGCTGAAAATGCAAAGTGGGCTACAAATGGTTCTATTGATGGTTTCCAGAACTTAAAGACTGTGAGAATCAGCGGTAATACTTTTACCCATCAAGAAATCAGCAACTGCCCTGCGCTGGAAACAGTGGATGTATCGGGTAACGCAAAGGTGACATACGTTTCAATCACCAATAGCGGACTCACTTCTGTCCCTACCATCAATGGTGATAACTGTGCTTTGCTCAAGACCTTGGTGCTTGATGGCAACCTGTTTAGCGACGTTCCTGCTGTTGGTGGTCCTTTCACTTGCCTCTCGCTGCAGAGCAACAATTTCCCCACAGAGTATTCACTCACCGGCAATACCCTCGAGGGTCTTGACCTGGGTAACAATGGGTTCACTTCGGTAACCGTTGAGAACAGCGCGTTGAGTGCGTTGGCGCTTGGCGGCAACGCTGACCTCACCGAGCTCCACCTGCACGGCAATGCCAACCTCACCAAGACCGCAAGCGCTACCGGTGTCAGCGCCGCACAGGGCCTCTATATCAAGGGCCTGAGCTCACTCAAGGTGCTTGACATCGAGAACAGCAACTTCAGCCAGCTGGGTCAAGAAAATTCAACTAGCGGCTGTACAGGCATTGAAGTACTCAAAGCAGCTAACAACAAGTTTACTACCTTCAGCAATGCATATAAAACTTTTGGTTCTCAAGGCGATAATGGTTACCGCCCGGCAACTCCTACTCGCAGCAGCCTTGAGCATCTCACAGGCCTCAAGTACCTAGACCTGAGCAACAACCTGCTCCAGGACTCGCTCCACCTGTTCAAGAACACCCTGCTCGAGACCCTCATCGTGCGCAACAACCGCACCATCACCGAGTATAGCGACAACAGCGTTGTGAAGAAGCAATTCCACACCCCCGGCGATGTGGGCGAGTTCAACGACACCGTCGGCTTGCGCATGCTCAACCTTATTTATAATAAAGAGCTTAAGTATCTCGACATCAGTTACACTGGCATCCACCATTTTGCACGTGACGGCCGTCAAGACAATTACAAAGAGGACTATTACATGGCCAACTTTGCAAAGCGTGGAAATGAAACAACCAAGAATCGCGAGCCTCACTACTTGCTCATCACTAACTGCAACAAGCTTGAGGAGTTCTATGCCGACTACAACGGCATGAAGTCGGCAGCATTCGTCAAGAACTACGAAGGACATGTTTTTAATAACCTGAAACGCATCAGTATGATTGAGACGCGTGGACAGGATTCTTACACCATGCAGGGCTCATGGAATCCCAATGGCAAGGATGGTTGTCCCAATGTTGAATATATCAATGTCGCAAACAGCGACCTTGACTCGATAGGTGTTACCAAGCTTCCCCACCTCAAGTATCTCAACGTGTCAGGTAACTGGACCAAGAACAACTGGTCACACTGGAGCAGCACCGGTGTGGGCCACACCCTAAACCTCAAGGGCAATGGCGAACTCGTTGAGTGTGTTGCCGACGATTGCCCCCACTTGGTTATCGCCCAGGCCAACGACAAGACCAACCTCACCTCGCTGTCGCTGAACAATAACCCCGAGCTCAAGCAGGTTTACGTTCCCAACACAGGCCTAGCACGCATCGACGCTGAACCTTACGGTCACCCCGATGCTAACCCCGACACTCGCACTCAGCAGGCTGTGGGCAACCTGGGTCTTGCCGGCCTCAACACCGCTGCCAACCTCGAGTTGCTATACTGCGAGGACAATGCCAACCTCACTTCGCTCGACGTGACTGCCAACAGCAACCTCAAGTATCTACACGCTTATAACAACGCCTATGGCGCTGACGGCCTCAACTTGAGCCAGAACAACAACATCGTGGCTGCATGGGTGTCCAACAGCGGCCTCACTTCGCTCCAGCTCAACGGCGCAGTGGCACTTGACACCCTCCAGTGCCAGGACAACGCTGCATTGGCATCGCTCGACGTGCGTGCCAGCGGTGCAATGCGTTACCTCGACCTGGCTCGCTGTCATGTGCGTGACCTCGACGTTACTGCCAACTCTGCCCTTGTACACTTTGACTGCAGCAATGCCGTTAAGTGTACAACCGAGAAGGGTAACTGGCTTAGCGTTCTTAACTTCGCTTCAACAGCATTGCAGACCGTTGTCACTAACAACAACAATCTCTACAACATCACCCTGCCTGCATCAACACCCAGCCTCACCCGCATGGAGTTTGCCCACAACCACATCAACGGCATCGACCTGAGCGGCGCTACATCGCTCGCTCCCGAAGCAATCGTTGACGTGGACAACGGCCGCAAGATCACTGCCGAGTGTACCGCTCCTGCCAAGGACAAGAGAGTCTACTACTTCCAGCTTGACGCCAATGCCGGCGAGGGTGGAGGTACCTTCCTGGGCAACAAGACCAGCAAGGACGAACTTAAGGGCGAGAACCGTCCCAGCCTTGCCGAAGATAACTTCAGCATGGCTAGTGTCACCGAGTGGACCGGAGGTGCACAGGGTTCGGTGAGCGGTTCGCGCAAGGCTGCGTCAGTTGACGACGTTAAGCCCGAGAACGTGTATGGCAAGATGCTTGTGCTTAGCCCCGCCTCGGAGGATTCCAGCGGTGCCAGCGGCCATGCCGAGTATAGCTACAACAACGGCCGCTCGGTGAGCACCTTCTACCTTGACTGGACCGCCGATGCCAACATCATCACAGCCGTTGAAGACCTTGAAACCAGCACCGAGGTAGTGTCTACAGTCTACTACAACCTTGCTGGCCAACCCTCTAACGAGATGCACGAAGGCGTCAACATCGTGGTCAAGACCCTCAAGGACGGCACCACCGTCACCACCAAGGTTATGAAGTGAAAATCCCGTCTCCCAAGATCGGGAGAATGGTAAAATATCTAGGCCCTCTAGGTTTCCCGTCGCAATGGAACCTAGAGGGCCTAGTAGGCTTAGATGGCTTAGTTGCCAATCGTTAATAGACAATACCGTGTTTTATGAGCAATTCCTTAAGACGCGTTATCTCTCCTCTGAGCAAGGCGTTTTCTTGCTCCAGGTATTTCAGTCGCTCGTCTTGCCCTTGCCTGTAGCCGGTGCGGGCGGCATACATGCGCTCTTTAATGCCGCCTTCTGTGACAAAGGCTTTGTCTAGTTTTGCGATATAGCGCATCATGAGCACATCGGTCATGTGGCACAGAGTAATGGCGCAGTTGGCCATCTCCTCTTCGTTCCATCGTTCAAAAAATTGGATATAGTCGTCGATGCTGTTATTGCTCTTGCAATAGTCTTGCATGGCATGGAAGCGAGGGTGTGAAATTCCCCATTGCTCCAGTTTGTGGGCTTTGAGGTAATCGCTATAGTCTTCATGCAGTTCTTGCAGGCTGGCTCGAGCCACATTCAACAGTTTGAGTTGCATCTCGGTTGAAGTCATGCCATCGGCAAGGCCTTCAACAATGTTTTGCTTTCCCGAACGTGCTGCTTGCACCATCTGGTCCACCGTCCGGTCACCATAGCGCGGCAAGAATCTGTTGCAAAAGGCAACCGTGAGCTGGAACAAAACCTCGCTCTTCTGGTAGAAGAAGAGGTTGTTCCAGTTGCTTTGACGTTTTAGTGATGATGATGGTTTATTCATTTCTTATGTTTTTATAAGCTCTCTAAGCTCTCTAAGCTTTCTAAGCTTTCTAGGCTCTCTATGCTTTCTAGGCATTCTAGGCATTCTAGGCATTCTAGGGCTTAGTCCTTTTTTACTTGCCTTGGGCCATGAAGGCTTCTAGGTCGGCGGGGTGGTAGGGGATGCGGTCTTTGCCCAGGAAGCGGCAGCCGTCGGCGGTGATGAGCAGGTCGTCCTCGATGCGGATTCCACCAAAGTCCTTGTAGGTCTCGAGCTTGTCAAAGTTCAAGAACTCCTTGCAGTGGCCGCTGGCACGCCAGTCGTCGATGAGGGCGGGGATGAAGTAGATGCCCGGCTCGTCGGTAACCACGAAGCCTTCCTCGAGGCGACGGCCCATGCGCAGGCAGTTGGTGCCGAACTGCTCCAGGTTGGGGCGTGTTTCCTCGTCAAATCCCACGTAAATCTGGTCGAGGCCTTCCATGTCGTGCACGTCCATGCCCATCATGTGGCCCAGGCCGTGGGGCAGGAACATGGCGTGTGCGCCGGCTGCTACAGCCTCGTCCACGTCGCCCTTCATCAGCCCCAGTTCCTTGAGGCGCTCGGTCATCAGGCGGCACACGGCAAAGTGTACATCCATATATTTAACACCGGGGGCAGCAACCTTGAGGGCCAGGTCGTGGCATTCCTCGACGATGCTGTAAATCTCGAGCTGGCGCTGCGAGAACTTGCCGCCCACGGGCATGGTGCGGGTGTGGTCGCTGCAGTAGTTGTTGAGGGTCTCGGCGCCGCAGTCACACAGCACGAGCCTTCCGTCCTCGGGCAGTGCCTCCGAGGGGTTGCCGTGCATGATCTCGCCGTGCTGCGAGAAGATGGTGGCAAAACTTGTCTTGGCGCCATACGAGAGGGCGATGCCGTCAATCTGGCCGGCGATATACTTCTCGCTCAGGCCGGGCTTAACCAGGCGCATCGCGGTGGTGTGCATGTTATAGCC
>JAZQPG010000106.1:0-12488 GCA_045628365.1 Sodaliphilus sp.
ATATCTCGAATGGAATCCAAAATAGGAACCGCCGTATGCCGAACGGCACGTACGGTGGTGTGAGAGGTCGGAAAACGAAAGTAGGAAGAAAACTACTTCGTTTTCCTCCTACTCGATTGATAAAAAGCTGTCTAGTTAGATTACTTGTTAAGGTTCATCTTCTTAGCAATCTTGGCGGGTATCACATCCTTGTGAACTGTGATGTTCATGGTCTTAGCCTTGAAGAATGCCTCACTAACGTAGAAGTAGCCGTGGTAGAGCTGGTTGGTGTCCCAACTGTTCTGCACCTTGAAGTAACGGTTGCCTTCCTGGTCAACAGCCTTGCCCACGATTACCATGCCGTGGTCGTCGGTAGTCTCCTTGTTGTCAAACATCTTCTGGCGGCTCTCCTGAGTTACAACCTGCTCCTCAACCGGACCCTTGATGTCCCACTTCTCGGCTTCACGGTCCTTGTTGCTCATTTGCAGCCAACGCTCCATGTCGCTACCCTGGAGGTCGGGAACTTCCTTATCAACGGGGAGGATTGCATAGCCCTTGCGATACTTGAAACCAGGCTCGCTCACGTCGCTTGCCCATGCCACTGCATAGCCCTTGTCGATGGCGTTGTTGGTGATCTCGAGCAGTTCGTCGATGGGGACATTCTGCATTGAAGACCATAACCAGTTGTCGGCAACCTCAAGGATAAACGGCTGGTAGAAGGGATGGTGGGTGAATGAAGTGATAGCCACGTAGTCATCCATCTTCACAGGAAGAGAAGCCGCAAATGACTGGGGAGTGTACTGCTTGCCCTCATAGGTGAAAGTCTCGGGCATCTTACCCATGTAAGCGTCGAGGATACCCTGGAAACCGCTTATCCAAGCGGGAGTGAGTTTCTTGAGCTTGTTCTGGTTGATCACGCTGACATATCCGCTAAGGGCGTCAACGAGCTCGGCGTGGTTGAATTTCTTGTCACCAAAAGTCATGCCGGTATAAGCCTCGATGGGCACCATGCCATATTTGTTCCATACATAGGGAACGTCGGCAACCGCGCCACCCTCGGCAAAGTTGATCTTACCGTCCATGCGGATATACTTGATGGCTTTATCCATGTAGCAGTGGTTCACAACGAAACCTTCGCTCAGGTGAATCTCCTTGCCGGTAAGTCGAAGTATTTCACTCTCAAAGAATGTGTTGGTCGAGTAGCACCAACATGTTCCTGACTTGAACTGGTCTTTAACGGGTGTTGTCTTAACCACCTTGGTGTCGGTAAACTTGAAGCCGGTACTGTCGGGGATTACCACCTTGTCGTCGGCCATGGCATTAGCTGCAAGTCCTAATGCGAGAAAGCCTAAAAGATACTTTTTCATGTTCTGTTAGTGTTTTATATGAATATACTGTTAATTTGTTTTCTATATCAATCGTTAAGTGTGATGATGCAATTGCCGTCGTGGTAACTGATTGAGATAACGTGCATTGAACACAGGTTCACTATCATCTCGTCGGCCACTGGTTGAGAGCAATGTACCAGTTTCTTGACACCAGCAGTGGTGATGGCACCATGGTCATTGAGGTATTCAAGCAGGTCGTGTTCCTTCTGGGTGAACGTCACCGTTGCCGGCGTGTCGTTGTCGGCTTCGCCCTTGAGCACTTTGACGTGTGTGCCCGATGCCATGATGTTCTCGTCCTTCACGCGGTAGTAGGTGCGCCAGTTGCCGTTCTCATCTGGAGCCTTAACGGGTTTGTCGGTGGCCTCGTCGATAACTACCTCCACCACGTTTTTCCCGGCAACCTTGTGAAGCACGAACTGAACATTCTGCTGGGGTTTACAATACATCTCGGCTGCCTGTTCAATCATGTAAATCTCCTCATCGCTCTTCACTCCGGCAATGTTGCCGTTGTCCTTAACGCCTATGAGCAATCGGCCGCCACTGTTGTTGGCAAAGGCCGAAATGCTCCGGGCAATCTTGCGGGCATCCGATATCTGGTATTTGAAATCCTGATGCTCATGTTCGCCCTGTGCGATAAGTGATAAAAGATAATCTTTCTGTTTCATCTATATTATAAATAGTAAAGAGTGGTGTGAGAGAGGAGTCGTCAACTTTACTTGGAGTAAAGTGTCTCAATCCCTTGCTGGAAGGGTATCTCGGTGCCGTTAATCACCGCCTCGATATAGGGGCGGAACTTAGCGGCTTGCATCACGAAACCATAGTCGGTGAGGTGAGCGCCGTCAACGGTGCCTTCGCCATCAGGACCTATCAGGTCCTTGCGGTCGATGTAGAACACGCGGTCCGGATGCTGCTGCTTGAGTTCCAGGAATTTGGCATGCAGCATGCGGTTGGTTTCAGGCATCTTGAGTTGCTGCTTGGTGTCGTAAGGTTCGCTAGCATACACCTGACCTTCAACGAGGAACACAACCGAGTTGGGGCTACCCTCAAGCAGGATGTTAACAAATTTCACGGCAAGAGAGTCAACCATCTCGGTTTTGCAATTAGACACGGGGTCAATGACATAAGCAGCAACATCGGGAATCTTGGCCATGGCTCGTGCAACAAAGTGATCCAGACGACCTTGTCCGCTGAACCCCAGGTTGATACATTCGACATTGAGCTGACGCTGCAGTATGCTTGTTACCACCATGCCGGTGCGGCTGGCACATCCGCCCTGTGTGATGCTGGTGCCGTAAAATACCATTTTCATGTCGCGGCGAGGAGAGTTGACAGCCGGCTTGGTGATCTTTGCCATCTTGTCAACGCCAATCTTGAGCCACTTGATGCCGTCATACAATGGCAGGTAAATCATGTACTCATGCATCTTGCCGTCGAGGTTATCAACATATTTCTTGTTGTTGGTGGCATCCTTACCGGGGATGGATGTTGCCACAAAGTGCCAAGTGCCGTCATCGTGCATCACATAGAGGTCTGTTCCCTTGGTGCCGGTGTCGGCCATGTGGTTCATGTGGAAGTTGTTGGTTAGACAGTACTTCACGCCGATGGCGGTGCTATTTGTGGCAAAGCGTATGGCAATGCCTGCACTATTGTCGGCCACGGTCTTGAGCCCGTCGCGCATGCCGGTGTAAAGTGATGCCGGCAGGCGTGTGTAAGGCGTGCTGGTGTCGTCAAATCCCCTGTTGATTATTGTGAAATCAGTAGCGTCGTGATAGGCCATCTTGTCAAGGTCGGTTGCATGACCCGTCAAGAATCCGCACATGATGGCGACCACGGCCAGTATACTTGATAAATATCTCATTAAGTTTCTATTAATTGAAGTGGATAATATTAAACCTGCTGATGATTAGTCCTTAATCTCGGGATAAGGTTTGTCAACTTCCTTTTGGAAAGGTACCTTCTTGCCCTCAAGCACTGCCTTGAGATAAGGTTTCAGTTTCTCGGCATAGTAGTGGAAGCCAAGGTCGGTGAGGTGTATGCCGTCCACTGTACCGTCGTTGTTGGGACCGTAAAGGTTTTTGCGGTCGATATAGTACAGGTTGTTAGGGTTCTCGGCCTTCAGTTTCAGATAGTTCTTGTGGAATTCATAGTTCTTCTGAGGCAAGTATTTGCTATAGAAACCACTGTATTTCTCATAACTGTAGGCCTGACCTTCGACCATGAAGATGGGGACATCGGGACGAGCCTTGCGAATGATGTTGATGAAATCATATGTGAGCGAGTCACACATGTTTTTTGTGCAGTTGGGGATGGGATCGATGATGAATGCTGCGACATCGGGGATGGTGGCCATGGCGCGTGCCACGCAGTTGTCCATCTTACCCTCGCCGCTGAATCCCAGGTTCACACACTCGATGTCGAGATCTCGCTGCAGGATGCTGGTGGCAACCATGCCAGGATGGCTGGCGCAACCGCCCTGAAGGATACTGGTTCCATAGAACACGAACTTTTTGCCCTGCTTGGGACTATTGACCATGGGCTGGGTGATGGTGGCAGTGCTATCAACTCCGATTTCGAGCCAGCGCACACCGTCGTACAAAGGAAGATACAGCATGTACTCGTGCATCTTGCCGTCGAGTTTATCAACGTAGATCTTGGTCTGGATGGAGTCCTCACGGGGACGGACATCGCTGTCAATGCGCACCGGACGGTTACAGTTGACGAACTGCCATGTGCCGTCATCGTCAAGGATATAGAGGCAAGTACCCTTGATGCCGGTGTCGGCCATGTGCATCATGTGCATGTTGGTGAGCAGGTTAAACCTTACGCCCACGGCTGTAGAGTTAGTGGCAAAACGGATGGCTTTGCCGCTGGTGCACTTGGCACGGTCGCTCAGTGTGGGACGTATGCTGTCCTCGAGATACTCGGGGAAACGGCTACGCAGGGTCTTGTCAAATGCATAGTTGATCATGCGGAAGTTAAGACCATTGTAGTACTTCAGTGATTTCACGTCGGTGAAATCCTGTGCAGCAACCTTGCTGCCTATTAATGCCACGGCTGCCAAGCAGGCCAAAACAAAAATTCTCTTAATCATACTCGTTAGGATTTAGTTTTATATATTATACAAAGTTACTTAAAAAACTTGTAACGGCAATGAATAATAACTTTTTTTAAACAACAATGATTACATATCATGTAGCGGATGAAGAGATAGGTAGAGATTTATCCCAGAAAGTGCATTAGGAGCAATTGCCCATATTTTGCTTCTCATAGGCATGATTTGCACTATCTTTCGCTCATATAGGAGCCCCTATGTTCGTTCAATATAGCGTTAATCCTGACACAATGATAATCTGAAATCTAATAAATGCACTAATGCACTTTCTGGGTATATAGAGGATGGCTGATGCCGGGGAAAGACTTATAGTGGATGCCGAAAGGGAATTAATAAAGGCCGTACCTGAGCGGGTACGACCTTTTTAAGATATTTGATAATCAATTGTTGATTACTGGAGAGTTCCGTTCTCAGCAGCCTTGATCATGTCCTCGTTTGCAGTGATGTAAACCTCAACGCGACGGTTCTGTGCGCGGCCAGCTGCAGTGCTGTTGTCGGCAACGGGATCATCCCATGCGCAACCCTGGCTGCTCATACGAGTTGTAGCAACACCAGCCTTGTTAAGGTAAGTGAGTACTGACTTAGCACGCTCGGTAGAGAGCTTCTCGTTTACAGAGCGAGAACCAGTGTTGTCGGTGTAACCGTAGATGTGAACGTCGGTCTGGGGGTTGTTCTGCAGTGAAGCAGCGAACTGGGTGAGAGAGTTCTTAGCCTTTGTGCTGAGGTTGCTCTTGTTAGTGTCGAAGAGGATACCGCCTTCGAAGGTAACCTTGATACCACGCAGGCCGTTAGCATCGCTAACTGTGTCGACCTGTGCTCCGGCGATCTTCTCGAGTTCAGCCTTCTGCTTGTCCATCTTGCGGCCGATAAGAGTACCGGCTGTTGCACCAACGGCAGCACCAACGGCAGCACCGATAGCAGCGCCCTTGCCCTTGCCAAAGATTGCACCGATACCTGCACCGAGGGCAGCACCACCGCCACCGCCAATGAGGGCACCCTTACCCATGTTAGTCATGTTACAGCTAGAAGCGCCAAGCAACATAGCAGCGCTCAAAACAATACATAAAATCTTTTTCATCTTAAACTATATATTAAAATTTAAATTAGGTTAGTTCTGCAAAATACCGATTACAAAGTTAATTAATATTTTCTTATTAGACAACCCAAATGCCGAAAAGTTACATTTTGTTCGTGGATTTGTGGAATTTTGTAACAATTCTTGTGGCGTGTTGGGCTATTTCTTGTTTGTGATGGGACGCAAAGCCTTCTCCTTGAGTTGTCCTGAGCGATAAGCGTGGAGTAACTTGTGGAGGTCCAGGATTTGCTGTTTCAGTTCGGCACCTATGTCGGTGTCTTTTACCATCATGCGGTGATCGGCCATCTCTACCAGTTGCAGTGTGGACTTGATATCCTTGCCCTCGCGCACGGCTTGTTCCTTACTCGTGAACGGCTCGTGCTGAACAAGCTGGAATCCACGTGAATGGTACACCAGAGTGTAACCGGCGATTCCTGTCTTTGGTTGGTAAGCCTTAGAAAATCCACCGTCAATCACCATGAGGCGGCCATTGCCTTTCACCGGGCTCTCCCCCTTGGTGGCCTTGACGGGGACGTGTCCGTTAATGATGTGCCTAAATGATCCTGTGATACCAAACTCATCGAGAATCATCTCGCACACTTTCTCGTTGTCACGCAGGATGTAGTAGTTGCCTTTGTCCTCCTTGTGAACTGATTTGTCTTCCACAAAGTATCGCTCAAAGGTCGCCATCTTGGATTTGTCAAATGCTGGCGAGTCCTTGCCACACCACAGGTACCACACGTAATCGAGTGCGTAGTCATGCTGTTCGGTTGTGGATGCACCAAAATAGGCTTCACGAATCATGGCGCCCACTTTGTCTAGCAAAGCTTTACCGTGGTATTGCTTGCCCTGAATAGTCACGTCCTTTAAAGTGCCGTCGGCATTGAGAGGCATCGAGGCATGATATAGCAGGTTTCCATTTACTACGGTATAGATGCAACCGTTGCGGAACAGGCACTTCATGTGTTTGCGTAGTTTCTCGGACCCCGTGAATGAAGCGTTGAGTTTGTCTACAACTGCTTGCTCCTCAGGGGTGAGTGCAAATGGATCTGATAACGTGAGGGTAGGGAAGCTAGTGTCGTTCAATGCATAATCAGTTCCTCCGATGTTCACGACCTTGCGGTCCAGGTCGATCTTGTCAAGCAGCAGACGGTTTCCCATGTCAAACTCCGGGTGGCGTTTGATGGTGGCGGCCTCTAGTTTGAACTGGATGATTGATATCGCCTTGTGCATGCGTGCCACTAGTAGTGACGTGCTGTGCGGCTCCTTGTGGGAATTGCCACAGTCCTTGGGGAAGAACCGCTCGCAGGGGTCGTCGGCATAGGCTTCCATGGCAAGTGTTGCAAGCGGCAGCAGGTTGATACCGTATCCGTCTTCTAGCGCGCTTTGGTTGCCATATCTGAGTGCCATGCGCACGGCATTGGCGATGCAGCAGTCATTGCCTGCCGACGCTCCCATCCACAGGATGTCGTGGTTGCCCCACTGGAAATCAAAGTTGTGGAAGTTGCACAGGATATCCATGATAAGGTGAGGGCTAGGTCCGCGGTCATAGACGTCTCCCAAGATGTGCAGGCGGTCAATCGTGAGTTGCTGGATGAGGTTGCACATGCAGGCGATGAAGTCGTCGCTGCAACCCGTGGAAATGATGGTGCGCACGACCACGTCCACATATGCCTGCTTGTTTGGCACCTCGGCACTCTCGTGAAGCAACTCCTGGATAATATAGGAGAAATCGTCGGGTAGCGCTTTGTGGACCTTGGACCTTGTGTATTTGGACGACACGTTGCGGCATACCTTGACCAAGCGGTTGATAGTGATAAAATACCAGTTGATCAAATCTTCATTGTCGGTGAGTTCGTCCTTGACAAGCTCGAGTTTCTCTTGCGGATAGTAGATGAGGGTACACAGTTCCTTCTGCTCCCTGATGCTGATGGTGTCACTGAAGATTTCCTTCACCTTGCGTTTTATGGTACCCGAAGCGTTGCGTAGCACGTGCTGGAAGGCTTCGTACTCACCGTGAAGGTCGGCCAGGAAGTGTTCGGTGCCCTTGGGAAGATTAAGGATTGCTTCTAGATTGATGATCTCGGTTCCTGCTGCGGCAATGTTGGGAAAGCTACGCGACAGTAGTTTGAGATATTTTGTGTCTAGAGACTCCTCGGTATAATTGTTTTTGATAATTTCACTCATTATATGTGTTGTTTTTAAGTGTTGCATAGGGGCTCTGCAACGCCATTGCTAGTGCAAAATTACTGAATTTTGAGGACATATGAAACTAAATAATGTATTTTGTGCATTGTAGAACGTGCAACTGTAGGGGAAAAAGTGTAATTTTGCACATCAAAATACTGAAGTCATGAAGGAACAAGAGATACTCACACAAGCCGCAGCAAGGCTCAACATCACTCAGCTCAACGACATGCAGCAACAAGTGCTGCAGGCTACTTCAACATCTAAGGACGATATCATGCTCTATGCCCCCACTGGTACTGGCAAGACGCTGGCCTTCGCTTTGCCGTTACTCAAGTCGCTTGTCGACAACCGTCGGCAGGTGCAGGCTGTGGTGATTGTTCCTTCGCGCGAACTGGCATTGCAAATCCACGAGGTGTTGCGTCAGTTGGCAACCGGTCACAAGGTAACATGCTGCTATGGCGGACACAAGGTTGAGGACGAACGCCTGTCGCTAGTTGTTGAGCCCGACATCATCGTGTCTACCCCAGGACGACTTCTTGACCATTGCCAGCGCAAGCATGTGGAAATTCGCAACGTGAAGACCCTTGTCATTGACGAGTTTGACAAATGCCTTGAACTGGGATTCGAAGACGAGATGAAGAAACTCATGAAACAGATGCCCAACTTGGGCCGACGCATCCTCACCTCGGCAACCGTCATGGATGAAGTCCCTCGTTATGTTGGAGTGAAGTGCCTGCGTGAGATCAATTTCCTTACCGGAGCAAAGAAACATAAGATAAAAACGTGGCAGGTGAACAGTGACGAGGCCGATAAACTAGAGACTCTGCGCTCATTACTTTTGTCACTTCCCGAGGGCAAAACCATTGTCTTTGCCAACTACCGCAATGCCGTGGAGCGCATCCACGCGTTTCTCGTGGGCCAGCACATAGCCGCGGGGCTCTATCATGGAGCCTTGGAGCAGTTGAGCCGTGAAATGGCGTTGAGCATGTTCCATAACGGCACTTACCAGGTGCTGGTGACAACCGACCTGGGTGCGCGCGGACTAGACATCACCGATGTGAAGAACATCGTTCATTATCACTTACCCGTGTCGTCCGAGAGCTATACCCACCGCAACGGACGCACAGCCCGTCAACAGGCTAGCGGAGATGCGTTTGTCATCGTTGGTCCCACGGAATCGCTGCCCGACTACGTAGAGACTGATGACGAGTGGCACATTCCTGCCAAGCCGGCGCGCAACAGCATCAATACCGACGTTGCCACGCTGTATTTCATGGCAGGTAAGAAGGAAAAGATCTCTAAGGGCGACATCGTTGGTTTCATTGCCAATAATAGCAAGAATGTAAATGCGCAGCAGATAGGCAACATCGACGTGCGCGACCACTATGCCCTTGTCGCCGTGCCACGCGCCCGTATTACTGACACACTGGCCAATCTACAGGCGTCAAAGATAAAAGGAAAGCGAGTGCGCATCAGCCTGGTCAAGGAACTCAAGTGAAACGCACCCGCTTGTTATCAGTTATAGAATAAATAGCCCTCTAGTTCGCAGCCATATAAATCATCATCAATGCGGTTAAGGTCCAATGAATATAGCACAAAGACTGCATCTCTGTTGCTATATTTATAAGTGTAACATTGGTTGTTGTCCAAGTCTTTGTGCTTGATTTGGGCTATTCCGAACCCATTTATATACATCGTAAAGGAATCAGGGGTTAAATCATAACCATAGTCTATATCCTTTTTCTGTTGATTATCTTGCGAAGAAATGTTATTGTTATAGAAAATATGCTTTGTGAATTTGTAGCCTTGCTTCACGGGTATATCCTTTTTGTAACAATAGGCCATGCCAAAGGATTCCTTCACAGCTTTCTTCGAATCCTCAATATGATCAGTGTCCAGGTTCATGAAGTTCTCATATTCCCCATACAGATACAGTGTTTGGTTGAACCTTTCATTAAAGTACCGGTGTTCCAGGTTCTGGCAATCTTTCATGACCTCATACTGCTTGCGGGCTTCTGCCTCGGGGAGTGATAACAGGTATTTCTTGATATCGTCTTCTGATAGATTCCTTTTCTTGACTGGTATAGAGGATATTACTTTTTCAAAACGACTAATAATGATTTTGCGGCCGATATATATGTAGTTCATTGGTTGGCATGATGTCACTATCAAGATGGCGGCAAAACTGATGCTGATCCAGTGGATGCGGCGGAATTTGTTGCACCATAGTCCAATGGCAACGATGTAGAACCAAACGTTGAGCGTGATAAGATACAGGCGGTTTGCTGTGATTCCGTAGTCCATCAGCCTCCTGCCAATTCCCACGCTCATTAATACTAACAAAGGTAATACTGCCGGGAGTATCCGTCGCATCACTACAACCTCAAATCCCTTGTGCTCTTTACCATTAAGATATGGGTAAAAGAGAAATGCCAAACTGACTATCCCCATCATCAAAGCCGATACCAGCCCTGAGACCATGCCTTTGGGCAATGTCATCGTGAAAAGTATCTTTGCTCCGTAAAAATACAGCACTGCCATGTAAAGCATGACGAGCGGGAGGAAAAGGAAACGCCCCACACCCAGCACAAAATTATTCTTAGGCATGAGCACACTATGCTTTTGCTGCCCCTGGGGGATGCGGATTAAAAACAGTGATATGGGTAGAGTAATTAAGAAGATGATGGCAAATGTGGCAAAGACATTATCATCACTTTTCATGTCAAACAACGAGCAGGTTGCGTAATAAAGGAATGACATGCCAGCCATCATTATGATACCTACAAGACAACCAATTGCAATGCCTCCGCTTAGTGAAAATACAAAATTCCAAGATTTGCGGTCGTCTTTTTCCCCGTAAAACGGCAGGAAACATATTGCCACCATAAGGGCAAACACTGCAACAGCCTGGGCAACACATATTGAAGCAGAGACGTCTTCCATCTTGTATAAAGCTATGCAGTCAATAGCTAGCACGACGAAGGACACAACATAGGCAATCAACGCCTTAATTTTCCCTTTTCGGGAAAGATCTTCGTTGCAGATGTGATAAAGCAGGCCCAACAGCATGTTCGCACTGAAGAAAAACGTCAGCGTGTTAAGCGATTTTTCGGTTATTACAATATATTCCAACTGAATGCACAATGCAATCAAGAAAGCAATTGCAATGGGAAAACGTGTCAACATTCCCTTTGCTGACTCGCTGAATTGGTGTAATGTGTTGATAATGTTCATGATATAAATATAATCTTAATACTGTGTAAATGTCACTCGATGGTTCCCTTGCCTTGGCGTATCACCTCGAAATCGCCATCTGTGCAGTCGACTACGGTTGATGGCACGAGTTCTCCGCGGCCGGCATCAATGATGATGTCCACAGCACCTTTGTAGGTCTCGGCCATCAGCTCGGGCTCGCAGCGGTAGTCGTCGTCAGGTCCCTCTACCGAGGTTGTCAGGATGGGTTTGCCCAAGGCTTGTTCCAGAGTTAGTGCGATATCGTTGTCAGGCACACGTATTCCCACTGTGCGGCGCCCTTTGAATGCCTTAGGCAATCGCGATAGGGCTGGCAGGATAAAGGTGAACGGACCGGGCAGATAGGATTTCATCAGCCTGAACTGCGAGTTGTCAAACTTGGCATACTGTGACACCTCCGAGATGTCACTGCATATGATGGACAGGTTGGTCTTGGCACTCTTCATCTCCTTGAGCGCACAGATTCTTTCAATGGCCTGGTTGTTCATTGCGTCGCACCCGAGTGCATAGACGGTGTCGGTGGGGTAGATGATGATGCCGCCATCGTTGAGGCAGTTAACTATCTCATCAATTGTGCGCTGGCCCATCGTGGAGCCTTTGACTTTGATTATCTTCATACTATAGCAGTTTCAATGTTAGTAGCGTTGGCATATTTCTTGAGCAGTGCGACCATCCAGTCCACGGCTTCTTCTATGGGCATTTCTGGCGCAAAGGCGTTGATGTTGATTTGAACCGTGCGGGTGTCAATGGTGAACTTGGTGCGTTCCTCGTCGCTGGTGGGGGTGGCTATTCCTCCTGCTTCGTCGCGATAGACTGGCATGTTCTCGATATTAAGCTGTCCGCGGCCTATTCCGTTATAAACCTCTCCTGCTTCGCCCACGCCCAGAGTGAGTGTGTTGCCCACAATCTTGTCGGCGTCTAGTCCGCTGATGGCATATCCGCTCTTGATGCTCACGAGGTTAACCACATCAATTAAAGTGGTCAACCGGTAAATGCCCAAGCCCTTGATGATGCGGCGGCACAGCTGCTCGCTTGCCACGCGGTAACGGCCGGGATCCTTGCCCAGTGACTTGTATAACTTGCGTGTTCCTGCGATAGCAGGACGTGCGTTAATGGCCAGCAACTCGTAGGTCGAAGTAACCCACTGGGCTGCTTCTTCAATCTCCTGCCACAGGGCGTCGCTTGTTTCGGAATTTTCCACTGTGGCCCTGATGAGGCCTATCTTGATGTCAGGACAAGCCTGTGCTATGCGTTCATCTATTTTGATTTCAACCATTTCTAGTATAATGTAATTTAAATTATAAACACAAATATAGATAAAACTCATGGATTTTTACGCCAGTATATATAAAAACTTATATTTTCAAGCTCAAATTCCTGAGATTACCCATGAAAATCAAGTCCTCCATGTTGTTTCTAAAAACCGCTCGTGCTCTATGTCACAATTATTTGTTATATTAGCGGAAAAAAAATAAAAAAAATGAATAAAAGA
>JAZQPG010000107.1:0-6656 GCA_045628365.1 Sodaliphilus sp.
ACATGTGGGGACAACCCGTATATCATTGAATAATCCTGTACAGAAAACGTAAAACCACAAACCATATAATCAATTAAAAATCAATTATATAACCATGTAAAGTATGTATGTTTATAACGTATTTTCCAAACAAACTTGACAGCCTAGGACTGTCCCTTTGATGGCATTTTTAAGGATTGCAGGGGTGCTCTCAGTCTGCATCGTCAACGCCATCACCGGCAACACGTCAACGCTACTTCCCAAGGCAAAAACGGGCTTGCGGCATTGGCCCGCACCTAGCCGACACGTCACCACACACCCACGGAGACAGCCAACGCCTAGGACCCGAAATGTTGCCTCTTTGCAAAAAATGTCAAAAACCACTAGAAAAGCGTTATTTTAACGTACATTATTGGGTTAATTCAATTATTCTTAGTACTTTTGCATGTAAATTACTATTATTATGCGTAGACTATTATTACCCCTCATAACACTGACAATGGGCGTGAGCGCCCATGCTGTAGTAATTGACAACACAGCAGGTTGCCTTAACACTGCCGGGCTGAGCCACGATGTCACTTCGCTCACGGTGACCGGAACCGTCGATGCACGCGATTTACAGTTCGTCGCCGACTCGCTGACAGTCCTCGAGGAGCTTGACCTGAGCCAGGCCCACATCATGGCTTACAGCAACCCTCTCAAGCCGCTCGCCGGAACCACCTTCAGCTTCCCCGCCGATGAACTTCCTGCCGACGTGCTCATGGGCACCGGCATCAGCACCATCGTGCTGCCTCAGGACCTCAAGTCGCTGGGACAGGCTTCGCTGGCCGGCTGCCGCAACCTCACAGCCATCACCCTGCCCGAGGGGCTGGCCACCATCGGAAACTATGCCCTGAGTTCATCGGGCATCAAGACCATCACCGTCCCCGAGACAGTGACCAGCATCGGCGTGGCAGCATTCTCGCGCTGCGACTCGCTCACGACTGTCACCTATGCCGCACAGCAGGTGCCCGACTTTGCCTTCCTGGGCGCAAAGGCACTTAGCAACGTCACCCTGGCAGGCAACGTGACCGAGATAGGCAAGGGCGCCTTCAGCGGTTGTATATCGCTGGGCAACATTAACTTTGCCGACGACAACACCGTCAGGGTCATCAACGCCGAGGCGTTCATCGGAGCCGGCGCGCAAGCCCTCAACCTGGCGCAGATGGAGCGACTGGAGCAGATTGGCGACTGGGCGTTTGCAACTTCAGGAATCGCCAGCGCTACACTGCCCCAGAACATCACCTCGATGGGCCAAGGTGCCTTCTTCTATGCAGACCGGCTGGGTAGCGTGATGCTGCCCGACGAACTCAGCACAATCCCCGCCTACGCATTTGCCGGAGCTACCGCGCTGGCAGGCAACGTGTCGCTTCCCGACGGCGTGACCGGCATGGGCGACTATGCATTCTACTGCGACTCGATGGTATCGGTGTTCACCCTGCCCGCCTCGGTCGAGATACTGGGCAGCTGGGCGATGGCAGGCATGACCGGACTTGATACCGTCAATGCCGAGCCCACCGTTGTTCCCGCACTGGGCGAGAACGTGTGGGCAGGTGTTAACCAGCCCGCCGTGATGCTCAACACCGCCGACAACGACATCGCCGACCTCTATGCCGCCATGGACCAGTGGAAGGAGTTCCACATCCTGCGCAACTACCTGCTGGGCGACGTCAACATGGACGGCGTGATCGACATCACCGATGTCAACACCGTGAGCTCAATCATCGTCAACTTTGAAATTTACGGCGAGGTCAACTATGACGCAGCCGACTATAACCACGACGGCGCAATTGATATCACCGACCTCAACCAGATCGTAATGGCAGTGCTCGATGGCCGCCACGAGTACGTGCGCAAGGCCAAGGGACGCAACGCACAGGCCGTCAACGTGACAAGCGACCGTGCCACCATCGGTGACTTCAGCATCGAGAGCGGTGAGACACGCGAAATCACCATCAACCTGGACAACAGCCGTGCCTACAGCGCTTTGCAGCTCGACATCGACATGCCCCAGGGACTCTCGATAGTTCCCGGAACACTCAGCGCCACCACCCGTGACCAGCGCCACACAGTGATGCTGAGCAGCAATGCCGACCGCATCATGCTGTTCTCTCAGGGCGTGGACGCCATCGCCGGCAACGAGGGTGCCATCATCAAGATGACCGTCAAGGCCGACGAGGCAGTGCAGGGCGACATCACCCTGAGCAACCTCGTGCTCGTCACCCCCAAGAGCGAGCGCTTCCAGGGATGTGACAGCTATGCCACCGTGGGCAGCGCCACCGGCATCGACAACATGAACGCTTGTGGCGACAAGGTATATACCGCCGGCAACACCCTGGTTATCGAAGCCAGCGAGGCCGGCAATGCCCAGATCGTTGCCATCAACGGCATGGCACAGGACATCACCGTGGAGCAGGGACGCAACGAGACCACACTGGCTGGTGGCGTCTACATCGTGCGACTCGCCGGACACAGCTACAAGGTCATCGTCAAGTGAAAGAGTCATCCAACAACCATACTTTAGCATCTATACTGCATTAAGCAACTTTGTAAACCACCAAGAAGAAGATGAAAAAATTGCGCAAAGCAACAACTATACTGCTGACGGCTATCGCAGCCACGGTCAGCGCACAGTCTACCGTCGATTGCCAGCCCGGCATGCTCGAGCAGCTGGTCACTGACCACGACATCACATCGCTCACCGTAACCGGAGGCATCGACGCACGCGACTTCAGGTTCATCACCGACTCGCTGAAAAACCTGCAGGTCCTCAACCTGCAGCAGGCAAGCATCGCAGCCTATGAGAACCTCGCTGTCCCCACCATCGGCAACGAGCACTCCTATGCCGCAGGCGTGGTACCCGCCCTGGCACTGGCAGGAAAGCAGTCACTCACTACCGTTGTGCTTCCCCAGGGCGCGAACTCGATAGGTACCGCAGCACTCGCAGGATGCCAGGCTCTCAAGGAGGTGACCCTGCCCCAGCAGCTCACAGTGCTGGGTGACTATGCCTTCACGGCATGTGACGCCCTGAGCACCGTGACCCTGCCTGCAGGAACCACAACCGTGGGACAGGGCGCGTTTGCCCACTGCAACTCACTGTCGGCAGTCGCGATGGCCGAGGGGGATGCCGCCCAGGCACTCACCATCAGCGCCGAAGCCTTCCTTGGCTGCAAGCAGCTCACCAGCGTGGAACTGGGCAGCAACGTCACCAGCATGGGCGACGGAGCGTTTGCCGGCACCGGGCTCACCGTGCTTGACCTGACATCGCTGAACAAACTCGAGACACTGGGCAACTGGGTGTACACCGGTACCCAGCTCACCAGCGCAACGCTCTCGCCCTCCATCAGGCAGATGGGGCAAGGCGTGTTAATCCATAACGAGGCCCTCCAGGCAGTGACCCTGCCCCAGGGGCTTGACGAGCTGGGCGACTACGCCCTGGCAGGTAACAAGGCGCTCACAACCATCAACCTGGGTAATATCAAGAAAATGGGCAACTACGCCCTGTATCAGGCCGATGCCATCCAGGAAATCACCATCCCCGCCAGCGTAACCTTCATGGGCAACATGGCGATGGCAGGCATGACCGGGCTTAACATGATCAACGCCATGCCGTCGACAGTTCCCTCACTGGGAGACGACGTGTGGGCAGGCGTGGACCAGCCCAGTGTGCGGCTCGTGGCCGACGAGGAAGTTGCCGAGGACTATGCCCTGGCCGAGCAGTGGAAGGAATTTAACGTTTCTTATGCGCTCCTCCTGGGTGACGCCGACCTCGACAAGACACTCAGCATCGGTGACCTCAACCTGATGATTGACATCGTGCTCGACCGCCTCCATGACTATCCCGTCAACACCGATATCGACCAGGACGGCACAATATCGATTACCGACATCGCCACTACCATCGACGTGATACAGGGCCGTGCACCTTACACCTACATTTATAAGACTCCCAACACCACCTCTAAGGTGAACATCAACGACTTCTCGATAGCACCGGGCGAGACCCGCGACATCGAGGTGGTGCTCAGCAATGACGAGATGTGCAGCGCGGTGCAGTGCGACATCAACCTGCCCCAGGGTCTATCGATAGTGAACGTGGCAAGTGCCGACCGCAATAAGAACCACACCATCAGTGCCAGCGAGGCCGACGGCAACTGGCGACTGCTGTGCTACTCGCTCCAGGGCGAGCGCATTAGCGGTAGCGAGGGTGCAGTGTTCAAGCTCACCGTCAAGGCCGACGAGAACCTCACCTGCGAGTCGACCATCACCATCGACAACGTGGTGCTGGCCGATAGTAGCCACCCCACCCTCTATGCCGAGGCAACAACCGCCACCGTGGGTAACACAACCGGCATCGACGACATCAAGGGCGGCAAGGTGGCAAGCGTGCGCTACTACAACGTGGCTGGCGTCGAGGCCGAGACACCGTTTGACGGCATCAACATCGTGGTCACCACCTACACCGACGGCACCACGACCACAAGCAAAGTCATCAAGTAACCTAAAAACGCAACTACTCAGGCAGGTATGGGATAGTAGTCTCGCGCAGATATCGCAGAAATAGCAGATTAAAACTTTCAGAAATCCTAAAAAACAGCGGCTTGGGCTATACTTGAGTAGTTACCCTAAAAACCTAGTAATGGTAAAAAAATAAAAATAACGACATACACCAGAAATGGGAAAAAACAAATTGAAGAAATTTGCCGAAATGGAAACTTTGGAATGTGTATTCCAGTTTCCATTTGCGGTTATTAAGGAGAGCGAGTGCCCCATGCGCGGACACTGGAACGAGAAGTATTTTCACAACGACAACCCCATCGTCCTCGAGCTGGGATGCGGCAAGGGCGAGTATGCAGTGGGCCTAGGCAAGCGTTTCCCCGGCAAGAACTACATAGGCGTCGACATCAAGGGCGCACGCATGTGGACCGGAGCCAAGCAAGTGGCCCAGGAAGGTCTCAAGAACGTGGCGTTCCTGCGCACGAGCATCGAGTTCATCGACCGCTTGTTTGCCCCCGACGAGGTGTCCGAGATCTGGATCACATTCCCCGATCCCCAGATGAAGAACGAGAACAAGCGCCTCACCGGCACACGTTTCCTCAAGAACTACCGCAACATCCTCAAGGACGGCGGCCTCGTGCACCTCAAGACCGACAGCCCCTTCCTCTACACCTACACCGACGCGCTCATAAAGCTCAACCAGCTGCCCGAGGAAGTCAACACCCGCGACCTCTACAGCAGCGGGCTGGCCGATGACATCCTCGAGATCAAGACCCACTACGAGCGCCAGTGGCTGGAACGCGGTCTCACCATCAAGTACCTCAAGTTCCACCTGCCCCACGGCGTGGAGCTCCAGGAGCCCGATATCGAGATTGAGCCCGACAGCTACCGCTCCTACCACCGCGACCAAATGAACTTCAAGGATTTACAATAAAAGGTTAAAAGGTTAAAAGGTTAAAGGGTTAACAGTTTAATCGAGATATCGAAAATCCCGCCCCCCCCTTACCCCCTTAACCCTTAACCCTTTATAAAGAGAAAACTATGACACTATATCCCAATCTTATACTTGATGCGCTGCGCACTGTGCGCTATCCCGGCACAGGCAAGGACCTGGTCGAGATGGGCATGGTGCACGACGACATGCGCATCGACGGCAACAAAGTGACATTCTCACTCGTGTTTGACAAACCCACCGACCCGTTCATCAAGAGCGTGGTACGTGCTGCCGAGGTAGCTATCCTCACCCACGTGGGCCAGGACGTTGACATCAAGGGCAACATCACGGTCATCACCCGCCAGCAACAGGCTCCCAAGCAAGAGGAGCAGGTGCTGCCCGGCGTCAAGAACATCATAGGCGTGTCCTCGGGCAAGGGCGGCGTGGGCAAGAGCACCGTGGCAGTGAACCTCGCCGTGGCTCTCGCTCAGCTTGGTTACAAGGTGGGCCTGCTCGATGCCGACATCTTCGGTCCCTCAGTGCCCAAGATGCTGGACACCGAGGACGAACAACTGTTCATGCGCCAGGACGGCGAGCGCAACCTCATCATCCCCTCCGAGAAATACGGCGTCAAGAACCTCTCGATAGGCTACGTGATCGACAAGGACAAGCCCGCCCTGTGGCGTGGCGGCATGGCCAGCAATGCCCTCAAGCAGCTCATCACCCAGGGCGACTGGGGCGAGCTGGACTACTTTGTCATCGACATGCCCCCCGGCACCAGCGACATCCACCTGACGCTGGTACAGACGCTGGGCATCACCGGCGCCATCGTGGTGACCACGCCGCAGGAAGTGGCGCTGGCCGATGCACGCAAGGGCGTGAACATGTTCCTCAGCGAGCAGGTCAACGTGCCCGTGCTGGGCATCGTGGAGAACATGTCATGGTTCACTCCGGCCTCTCACCCCGACGAGAAGTACTTCATCTTTGGCCGTGACGGCGGCAAGCACCTTGCCGAGGCCCTCGGCGTGGAGCTCCTGGGCCAAGTTCCCCTGGTGGCAAGCATATGCCGTGGCGGTGACGACGGCATGCCCGTAGCGTTGCAGAACACCGTCTCAGGCACAGCCTTCACCACCCTGGCTCAGAGCGTGGTAGCAGCCATCGACCGCCGCAACACCACCCTCCCCCCAACCGCCCCCGTCTCCACCCA
>JAZQPG010000108.1:0-21208 GCA_045628365.1 Sodaliphilus sp.
CAGGATACGCATCACGAAGATCCACACGAGCAGGTCAATCTGATACTGAGCGGGCACTGCGAGCAGGATGAACGACACGAGAGCCACACCGGTCACACCGTAGGTCTGAAAACCGTCGGCAGTCGGGCCAATGCTGTCACCGGCGTTATCACCAGTACAGTCGGCAATCACACCAGGGTTGCGGGGGTCGTCCTCACCGCTCTTGAACACCACCTTCATCAGGTCGCTGCCGATGTCGGCAATCTTGGTGAAGATACCGCCGGCGATGCGCAGCGCACTTGCACCGAGCGATTCACCGATGGCGAAACCGATGAAGCAGCTGCCAGCAAGGTCACCGGGCATAAACAGCAGGATGACGAGCATCAGCACCAGCTCAACGCAGATGAGGAGCACACCGATGCTCATACCAGCGCTCAAGGGGATGTTGAGCAGGTCGAGGGGATTGCGGCGAAGCGAAGCAAACGCCATACGGGAGTTGGCAAATGTGTTCATGCGAACGCCAAACCAAGCCACAGCATAAGAACCCAGCACGCCAATCACTGTCCAAGCAAGGATGAGCAAAACTGAACCAATAGCCATGCCTTCCAGTACTCCAAAGTACAGGGCTATTGCCAGACCGATGAACAGGAACAGGATACCCAGGAACTTACCTTGCTGCTTGAGGTAGGTGGAGCAAGTCTTGAAAATCACATTGCCCATCTCCAGCATTGAGGTGTGTACCTTCAATTTCTTAACACGGCAGAACTGCAAATAGCCGAACAGCACACCCAGCAACACAACAGCAAATCCCCAGTAGAGGATTGACGTTTTCTCGTCGCTGGCAAAGCCTTCAGGCATCTTCAGGTTGGCCTCACTCGCATGAAGCACAGCGGGCATTAGCAATGCCGCCAAAACTTGAAATGCTTTTTTCATTGTTAAAAAGGTTTAAATTAATTATTGTTATGGTTTACATATAATAGCGTTGATTCATAAACTTGCGCAAATATAGCCTTTTTAGCCCAAATAACAAAATTTAATACTTAAAAATGTGTATTTACATCAACTTTTTAACAAAATTAAAAACACTTTCAAAAGAAAGTAAAAACTTTTAAAACGAAACCCAAAAGAAAACACCAGGGCATTATGCGTCCAGACCAAAGCTTCAGCAGCCTCTACTTAAGGTGGTTATGTGAATAGAGTTTAAGGATGCCGTCGAGATAGGCGTTCTTCTCGTAGTCGCAGAAGTCGCTCGAAGCAGCTATGTCACCGGCCTCATGGTAGGCACGGGCACGGCAAGCTCCGCCGCACACATAGCGCAGGAAACACGTTGAGCATCCCTTGAGGTTGTCCACCGTGAGCCGACGGCAACGGTCAACCACGGCCGAGCGGGTGTAGATATCGGCAACCGGGGTGTCAAGCACATTGCCCATGTGGAACTCGGGATAATGGAGCAGCTGGCACGGATACACATCACCAGTGGCCGAGATGCTGACCTCGGAGTCGCCCACGGCACACTTGCACGCCCGCTCGCGGCGGGCCGCGTCGAGCGATGACTCGCAGTAGGACAACGGATTGACGCCTGCAGCCCGGCTCAGCGCCTCGTAGTATTGCAAACCCGTTATCGAGATATCTTCCTCGGCCTTAGCGGCATTGCCCGCCTTGAACAGCGGCTGGAACGACAACAGGCTGCCATAGCGCGACGCCATCGCCTCCACGTCGTGGATATTAAGGCGGTTAACGGTCATCGACAGGCAATAAGGCACCTCGTGCTGCTGCAACAGCTTGATGGCTCGCATGGTGCGGTCGTGCGAACCGCGCCCGCGGAACATATCGTTCTGCTCAGCATCACTGCCGTCAAGGCTTATCGACACCTGGTCAAAGCACGCCTTGATGCGATGCACGTTGCCAGGGGTGATGAGGGTGGCATTGGTGAGGATATCCACATAGCAGCCGTGGGAGCGGATGTGGGCCGCTATATCGAACACATCGGGGTTGAGGAGCGGCTCGCCCCCGGTGAGCGAGAATCGCATGCGAGGGTTGATGGCGCACAGGTCGTCGATGACACGTCGGTAGTCGTCGAGCGTCATCTTGCGCTCGCCTTGCTCCACACGGTCGGTTGCGTAGCAGTAACGGCAGTTGAGGTTGCACTCGCGCGAAATCGACAGCTGCACTATCGACAAGCGCATGCCGGAGCACATGCAGCGGCACTCCCTGTCGTCGGGGGCCTGGAAAAGACCCTGTTCCACGGCATGGTCGAGCAATTCCTTGAACTTGGGACGCAAGTCTTCGCTCGAGCGACTGCAGGCATCGTCCACGATGTCGGCACGGGAGCGTCCGTCGCACAGCGACAGCAACATCGCCCCGGTGACATTGGTCACCAGCCATGAGGGGACTTTAGCATTAAAGAAAATGTATTTGTCTTCGCGCGGAATGATCTCCACGCAGTCAGGCAGCAATAAAGGGGTATCCATGGCCATCAGTTACCAGCACAGCTGTATGACGAACCGCACTTGCCGCCGCCACCGGCACAGTCATATCCCGAGCCGCACTTACCGCTGCCGCCGCTGCCCTGGCCGCCGCAGTTGTAGCTGGAGCCACACTTGCCGCCACCGCCCGAGCAGTCATAACCCGAGCCGCACTTGCCGCTGCCGCCGCTGCCCTGGCCGCCACAGTTGTAGCTGGAGCCACACTTGCCGCCACCGCCCGAGCAGTCATAGCCCGAGCCGCACTTGCCGTTGCCGCTGCTGCCCTGTCCCGAGCAGTTGTAGCTGGAGCCGCACTTACCGCCGCCGCCCGAGCAGTCATAGCCCGAGCCGCACTTGCCGTTGCCGCTGCTGCCCTGTCCCGAACAGTTGTAGCTGGAGCCGCACTTGCCGCTGCCGCCGCTGCAACTGTAAGAAGAACTGCAGGCGCCCTTGCCCGACGGCTCAACGGCCTGGGCCACTTTGCTGCCCAGGAACACCGTCGCGGTCAATGCCACGGCCTTAGTGCCCAGTCTAGACAGGAACTGCCTGCGCGACAGGCTTTCGATGCTCGGTTTCTTGTTACCCTTGTTGCTCATGACGTGTGCCAGTAATTATGATTCGACATGCAAATATACAGTGTTTTTCCTTTCGCCCCAACAAAAAGCCGTTTTATTTTACTGTTGTCCTGTAAAAATAAAGAAAAGCTTTTTTCGTGTTACAGTTGGTTGAGGTCTATGGTGAGGCCTTCGTTGGCAAGCATGGTGTCGGGGAATTCCTCGCGGGCTTGCTCCAGCAGCGGAGTCTCGTCGAGGTAGCGCTTTGAGTAGTGCCCTATGATGAGGCGCTTGGCTTCGGCCTCACGCGCCACGATGGCTGCCTCGCGGGCCGTGCTGTGGAAACGCTTGCGTGCCTTGACGGCGTTCTCGTCGCCATAGGTTGCCTCGTGGTAGAGCCAGTCCACGCCCTTAACCGCATTGATGACGCGCTTAGAGAACACGGTGTCGCTGCAGTAGGCATAGGAGATCGAGGGGTCAGGGTCGGTGGTGAGCACCTTGTTGGGCACGAGCACACCGTCCTCGTTGACGTAGTCCTCACCCTGGCGTAGCGAGTTCATCGCCCATGCGGGCACACCGTGGAACTTGGCAGCCTCGCTGTCGATGTGCCTCAGTTTGGACTTCTCGGCAAAGATGAATCCCACGGCGGGCACACGATGGCGGAGCGGCACGGTGGTCACGGTGATGGCATCATCCTCATAGATGACCGCCTTGCGGGTAGTGATGACGTTGAAGCGCAGGTCATAGGGGCGCTCACGGCAGAAGAAGTCCATCGCGTCCTGCAGCAAGCGCGCACCGTCCTCAAAGATGTGTACCGTCACCGAACTGGTCTTGCCCAGCAGCGCCAGCGTGGACAGCAAGCCGGGCAAACCGAAGCAATGGTCGCCATGCAGATGGCTTATAAAAATATGGTTAAGCCTAGAGAACTTAAGTTTCATGCGTCGCATGGTCAGCTGGGCGGCCTCGCCGCAGTCGATCATGAACAGCTGGTCCCTGATGTTGAGGACCTGGCACGACGGCACGTGTCGCAACGATGTTGTCGCCGACCCGCAGCCCAGTATATTCAACTCAAACCGTGTCATACTTACTCTATATTTATTACGTCATCAATGTGCGATACCTCTGGCATCGCCTTTGTTATACTTTTCACTATCCACGATGGCACTTCGCTATCGCTGCGTGCTATCGTGGGTTATCAAGGTGCGATGGCTCCGGCATCTTCCTCTGCCCGTGACCGAGCAAGGGGCTCCGCGCCCTAAGAAGGATGGATAAATTCAGAGTGCAAGGCGAAGCCCCAGGTTGTTTGAACGGACCGACATGCCACACTTGATGCGACGTGCCGAACGACAGTTCACTTCGCCGCAATTCCAGCCGCCACCGCGAACCACGCCTAAAGCACCTCTGGGGCGGCTGGTGGGGCCTGTGGGGTCGGTCTGGGCATCGCCGCTGTAACTATCATACCAGTCCTGGCACCACTCCAACACGTTGCCACACATGTCATACAGGCCAAGTTCATTCGCAGCCAAGGCTGCCACATCATTTGGCTCCATATAGCTGTTGTGCCAGTACCACGCAACGTCGTCGATGTTATTGCTGCCGCTATACTGGTAGCCACGGCTCTTCGTGCCGCCGCGCGCGGCAAATTCCCACTCCGCCTCGGTGGGCAGGCGGAACTGTTGTCCGGTGAGTTCGTTCAGTTTCTTGATAAATTCCAAGCAATCTCCCCTTGACACACACTCCACAGGCAGTTTGTCACCCTTAAATTTTGACGGGTTGCTGCCCATCACCGCCTGCCACAGCGCCTGCGTCACCTCGGTAGCGCCTATCCAGTAACTGCTCAAGGTCACCTGATGAGCTGGCTTCTCGTCATCCCTTGGCAATTTCTGCTCGGGGGTGGCGCCCATCGTGAACGTACCTCCCTGAACCTGAACCATAGTGAAGGTAACGCCTTCCACCGTGAACGCACGTTTGTCATTCTGGGCCACGGCTACCGCCGCGACTGCCCACATCAACAGGAGCAATATAAATCCACGTTTCATTTCAATATATTTTTAATTCATAAGCCACATAGGCCAAATAAGCCACATAGGCCACATTTATCACACATCAATAACTGACATCTACATGGATTCAACACAAATCAAAATCTCTTTAATCAGCACAATCTGCGTGAAACCCGATTCACATTAATCAAAACCAACCTGCGTGAAACCCCTCGGTGCCTTGTTACTTGAAGGCGGTGTAGATGGTGCAGGTGCCGAAGGTCATGGTGTGGTACTTGCAGTCATGGAAACCGGCGGCGCGCATGATGCCAAGCATGTCATCACCCTGGGGCACAGCCGCGATGCTTAGCGGCAGGTAACGATAGGCGTTCTTGTCGTGCGACTTAAGGGAACCCATGAAGGGGATGATGTGCAGCGTGTACAGGTCGTAGAACCAACGTATCAGCGGGTTGCGTGGCGTTGACAGCTCAATGACGCAGAGCATGCCGCCGGGACGCAGCACGCGGTACATCTCGCGGTAGCCCTGCTCGATGTGCTCGAAGTTGCGCACACCGAAGGCTACTGTCACCGCGTCATATGACTCGTCGTCAAACCGCATCTGCAGGCAGTCGCCCTGCTCAAAGGTGATGCTCTGGTCCAGCCCTTTTTCCTTGACCTTGCGGCGCGCCACGTCGAGCATACCGTCGCTCAGGTCCATACCCGTGACTCCGTGCTGCGGACGGATGTCATTGAAAAGCTTGATGGCGAAGTCACCGGTGCCGGTGGCTACGTCGAGGATGGCGGCAGGGCCGGTGGCCTTAACCTTGTTAACGGCCACCTTGCGCCACCACTTGTCTATGCCCATAGTCATGGCGTGGTTCATGAAGTCATAGGCCGGAGCGATGGCGTCAAACATTTGGCGCACCTGGCCGGTCTTGCCTCCCTCGTCACTGTAGGGCTTGATATTTTCTACCTTGTTGCTCACTTCTTGTTTTGTGCAAGATATTCACTAACGTTTTTCTCGATGCGGGCGTTGAGGTCTACATCCTCGGCTGCACGTTCAAACTTGGTGCCAGTGATTTCCTCATACAGCTCGATGTAGCGTGCGGCTACGCTCTCGCAGTACTCGTCGGTCATCTCGGGAACCTGCTGGCCTTCCTTGCCCATGAAGTTGTTGTCGATGAGCCACTGGCGCACGAACTCCTTAGACAGCTGCTTCTGTGCCTCGCCTTTCTCGAAGCGCTCCTCGTAGCCGTCGGCATAGAAGTAGCGGCTCGAGTCGGGGGTGTGGATTTCGTCCATAAGGATCACCTTGCCGTCGCGCTTGCCAAACTCATACTTGGTATCAACCAGGATAAGGCCCTTAGACGCAGCGATTTCGCTACCGCGCTTGTAGAGGGCGCGGGTGTACTGCTCAACGACCTTGTAGTCCTCCTCGCTCACGAGGCCCTGGGCGATGATCTCCTCGCGAGAGATGTTCTCGTCGTGACCAGCCTCGGCCTTGGTGGTGGGAGTGATGATGGGCTCGGGGAAGCGCTCGTTCTCGCGCATTCCGTCGGGCAGCTTCACACCGCACAGTTCGCGGCAACCGTTCTTGTACTCTCGCCAAGCGCTGCCGGTGAGGTAACCGCGTATGATCATCTCAACGGGGAAGCCTTCGCACTTCACGCCCACGGCGACCATGGGGTCGGGGGTTGCCAGTTTCCAGTTAGGAACGATGTCGGCTGTGGCATCGAGGAAGCTTGCTGCAATCTGGTTGAGGACCTGTCCCTTGCCAGGGATGCCCTTGGGGAGAACCACGTCAAACGCGCTGATGCGGTCGGTAGCGACCATCACCAGGATGTCGTCGTTGATGTTGTACACGTCGCGCACCTTGCCATGGTAGACACTGCGCTGTCCCTCGAAATTAAAATCGGTGTGAACTAATGTTTTAGCCATTTTTTAAAACGTTTGGTTTATATAGTTAAAAATCAACTGTCAATATGGTCTTGGGCGGCGGGACTGTCGTCCACGGGGCGGCCGTCGTCATCGATGAGTCCGGCCATCTTGAGAGCATCATGCTTCTCATAGGCCTCGACGATGCGCTGCACCAGGTGGTGGCGCACGATATCCTTTTTCTCAAACTCCACCTTGCCTATACCCTTGACACCGTGGAGCACCCTGAGGGCATGGATGAGGCCCGAGCGCACGGTGCGCGGCAGGTCTATCTGGGTGGTGTCGCCGGTCACGATCATCTTGGATCCCATGCCCAGGCGGGTGAGGAACATCTTGATCTGGTGGGTGGTGGTGTTCTGGGCCTCGTCAAGGACGATGATGGCGTCGTTGAGAGTGCGTCCGCGCATGAACGCCAGCGGGGCAATCTGGATGACGTTGGTCTCCATGTACTCCTTGAGCTTGGGGGCAGGAATCATGTCCTCGAGCGCATCATACAGGGGCTGCAGATAGGGGTCGATCTTATCTTTCATGTCACCGGGCAGGAAGCCGAGTTTCTCGCCGGCCTCGACAGCGGGGCGCGACAGGATGATCTTGCGTATCTCGCGGTTCTTCAAGGCACGCACGGCCAGTGCCACGGCCAGGTAGGTCTTACCGGTGCCGGCAGGGCCCAGGGCAAAGGTAAGGTCGTTCTGCCCGAAGGTTTTCACCAGCAGCTGCTGGTTGGGGGTGCGGCCGGTGATGGGCTTGCCGTTTACGCCGTAGATGATCACGTCGTCCATCTTGAGCTCCTTGGGAGGCAGTCCCTTGATGGTGTCGATGATCACTTCCTCGGTGAGTTTGTTGTACTTGACGCAGAATTCCTCCAGGGCCTTGATGTCGTGCTCAAACTTGGCGGTCTCCTCGTCATCGCCCATGACGGTGATGACGCTTCCGCGGGCAGCCATGCGCAACTTAGGGAACAGGTTGCGTATGAGTTGTATGTTGCAGTTGTTGACCCCATAGAATGTAACGGGGTCCACGTTGTCAATTATGATGTGTCGTTCTATCATGCTCTATGGCTTACAGAGTGCAAAGTTACTACTTTTTGCTCAGTTATTAAAACTTTTACTCGCGATAATACACTCGCTTGACTCGCGGCGACACGCTGGTGAGTATCTCGTAGGGGATGGTGCCGCGCGCATCGCTCAGTTCTTCAACCGGGATGTTGTGGCCGAAAATCTCCACGCGGTCGCCCACCTGGCAGTCGGTCTCGGTGATATCAATCATCACGGCATCCATGCACACGTTGCCCACCGTGGGGCAGCGCTTGCCGCCGGCCCACATGCAGGTATTGCCTCCGCCGCAGTGGCGGTCCAGGCCGTCGGCATATCCGATAGTGACTGTGGCGATGCGCGAGTCACGGGTGAGCAGGCCACGGCGGCCGTAACCTATGGTGGTACCCGCGGGCCACTCCTTGATACTGATTATCACGCTCTTGAGCGACGATACGGGCTGCAGGGCATCCTCGCTGCCGTCCATCACGGTCTTGATGCCGTAGAGGCCGATGCCTATGCGCACCATGTCCATCTGGTACTGCGGGAATCGCACGATGCCGCTGGTGTTGAGGATGTGGCGCAGGATATGATGGTCAAATGCAGCCTGGAGCTTGTCGCAGCAGGCGGTGAAATACTCGATCTGCTTGAGGGTGTACTCGTCCTGGTCGGGCTCGTCGGCAACACACAGGTGGGAGAACACCGATGCCGGGTGCAGCACGTCCTGGCTGTGGAGCAGCTCGATGAGCTCGGGCAGTTGCTCGAGGGTGAATCCCAGGCGGTGCATGCCCGAGTCTATCTTGATGTGCACGGCATGGTGCTTCACGCCGCAGCGCTGTCCCTCCTTGATGAGTTCGCGGCACTCGCCCAGGCTGTACACCTCGGGCTCGAGGCCATGGCGGAACATCGCCTTGTAGTTTACCACACTGGGGTTGAGCACGATGATGGGCATGGTGATGCCGGCTTGGCGCAGTTCCACGCCTTCGTCCTGCACTGCCACTGCCAGGTAGTCGGCTCCGCGGTCCTGTAGCGTCTTGGCTATCTCGTAAGATCCTGCCCCGTAGCCGCTTGCCTTGACCATTGCCACGGTGCGGGTATCGGGGTTAACCTTTGACTTGAAGAACTTGAAGTTGTGGGCCAGGGCGTTGAGGTCCACTTCCTCAACCGTCTGGTGGCGTTTCACCTCGAGCATGTCGAGCACGAGGTCAAAGTCGTGCTCGGGAGCACCCTTCACGAGGATGGTCTCGTCCTCAAAGTCACCCTGCGACATGCTCTCGAGCAGGCGCTCGGTCGACTCGAAGAAGCGGGTGTTGATACCGTCAAAGCACTCGGCGTTGCGGCACATTCCGGGTCCCACGGCAAGCACGCGCGACACTTTGCGTCCGGCAAGGCACTTGGCAACGTGCAGGTAAGCGATGTCGTCCTCGTCGGCCAGGTCACTGATGATGACGGTGTTGGGGCGCGAACCGGTGCGGCGTGCCACGAAGTCGAGCGCGGGCTCCAGCGAGTTCCAGTCGCTGGTGTATCCGTCGGCGATGATGGTGCAGTTGTTCACCCCCTCGATCACGTTGATGCGGGTCCCCACGGGGGTGAGGCGCGCCATGCGTCCGGCAATCTCGTCATGGCCGATACCCAGGGTGAGCATCACGCCCAGGCAGGTGATGGCGTTCTCCACGTCGACAAGCGTGGTGAACGGCACGGTGAAGTCGCGGGTCTCGCCGCCATAGCTGTAAGTTATGACGGTCGCTCCGTCGCGGGTGTCGGTGTTATCTATCGTGAGGCCGCAGGATGCCGAGCCGCTTGCAGCGGCAGCCTGCCGGATATACTCGTTGGCGCCGCAGTAAACATACTGCTTGCTGCCCTGCAGCATGATGGCCTTCTCGCGGGCTTTCTCCTCGCGCGACGCGAATCCCTCGTCGTGCTCGTCGCTCAGGCAGGTAACCACTGCGATGGTGGGCCTGACCATGGCCTGGAGCGCAGCCATCTCGCCGGTGGTCGAGATTCCAGCCTCGATGATTGCCAGCGAGGTGTCGTCACTGATATTCCACAGCGACAGCGCCACGCCTATCTGAGAGTTGTAGCTGCGCGGCGAGCGCACGATGCGGTAACTGGGCGACAGCAGCTGGTTGAGCCACTCCTTGACACGGGTCTTGCCACGGCTACCGGTGATGGCAATCACGGGCAACGTGTCGAAGCGGGCACGATGGCTGGCAGCCAGTCGCTGGAGCGCCGTCAGCGAGCTGGGCACCACGATGTAGTTGGCATCGTCGTGCATGGTGATTTCGTCGAGGTTCTCAACCACGAAGTTGCGCACCCCGCTGGCATAGAGGCCCTCGACATAGCGGTGGCCGTTGCCCATGGCGGTGCGCATGGCAAAGAACAGTGACCCCTGGGGCATGGACAGCGAGCGGGAGTCGGTGAGCAGATGCTCCACAGTGGCCTCGCCACAGGCTAGGACCGAGCGTGTGGCACCCACGGTTTGTGCTATTTGGGTTATAGTGTACTTCATAGTCGTCAATCGATGATATTCTTGATTTCGGTCAGATTCTCTAGGTAGGGATACTCCTTCACCAGGTTCTTGACCACGGTGCAGGTGTCGTTGTTGAAGCGGTCGACCACCTCGCTGTTGTTGCTCATGGGGCGGTGCATGATGCGCTTCATCACGCGCTCGCAGCGTGCAATGGCCTGTGCGGCGCGGTCGTCGAGATAGGTTGCCTGGAAGGTCTGCCAGATGTATTCCACAGCCACGTCGCTGGGATGCACCATGTCGGTGGCATAGAAGCGGTAGTCCCTCAGGTCGTCCATCACGATTTCATAGGCCGGGAAATACTCGGTGTAGCCCTTGTGGGCGGTGATGACGTTGTTAACCGCCACGCGCAGCGACGCCTTGCTCAGGGAGTTGGTCTCCAGTCCGTCGGCAATATGGCGTATAGGACTGATGGTAAACACGATGCGCAGCTGCTTGTTGTAGCGGTGCAGAGCCTCGACCATAGCATTCATGGCGGTGGTCATCTCGTGTACACTGGCCATCTCGCGGGAGAACTCGTGCTGCGGCACCTTGTGGCAATTGCTCACCACCTCGCCGGTTGCCAGCAGGCGGTAAACCACTGCTGTTCCCAGGGTCACCACGAGCATCTTGCACTCCCGGAGTGCCTCGTGGGCCTGCTCGACACGCTGGTTCATGCGCTCGAGCGTGGCATCCTTGTCGCTCATCGAGAAGCGCGAGTGGAAGGCATAGCTGTTCCACACTCCGCTGTGCTGGAACAGTGTCATGCCGGCGATGCGCTCTCCGCTGATGATGCGTTTCACGCTCTCGGCTATGCTCAGGGGGTTGTATATCGTCCCGAAGGGGTTGACCGTGGCCTGCATCATGGCACCGCGCATCTTGCCGCCTATGTTGTCGCTGAAACACGACCCCAGCAGCATCACCGCGTCGCTGTGGTGAAGCATCTGCCGGTCCTCGGGAGTCTTTATTGCTGTTCTGAAATTCATACCTCTTGCAATTGGGTTGTTGCTATAACTGAGCAAAGTTACTTAAAAACATCAGTATCTCAAAACTTTTTAAGTTTTTTTACCCGCGCGCCATCTAATAAGGAGAAAAATCCAAAAGTTAATGGCTCATTTTTGGAGAAAATAGATTTTTGTCTTAACTTTGCATGTTAAACGTAAAACAAAACGATGAAGACAATTTACAGCATATTGCTCGCAGCGGTTGCCGCCATGGCAGTCAACACCGCGTGGGCGCAGGAATTTGAGGCCGCAGGGCTCAAGTATAACGTCATCAGCGACAACGAGGTAGAGGTTGTTTCCAACTGGCGCGACGGCTCGTGCCTCTACAACGGGGTAGTGATTATCCCCGAGCAGGTGAACTATGCCGGCTTTAACTACACCGTGTCGCAGATCGCCCAGGAGGCGTTTGCCCGCTCGGGCGTCACCGAGGTGCAGATCCCTAACACGGTGACCACCATCGGCGAGAGCGCGTTTGCCTATGCCGAGTCGCTCTCGAGCATCACCCTGCCGCTGCACCTCAAGGCAGTGAGCAAGACGATGCTTGCCGGCACCAGCATCGAGAGCATCGCGGTACCTGAGGGCGTGACCACCATCGGTTACGGCGCGTTCCAGTCATGCCTGCAGCTGCGCACTGTCATGCTCCCCTCTACCCTCACCTTGATTGACGCCTACGGCTTCAACAACTGCCAGAACCTCTTCGAGATCTACTGTGCAGCCCCCACTCCTCCCAAGGCTAGCGGATGGGCGATCTTCATAGGCCTGAGCGGCATCGACGTCATCCTTCCTGATGACGAGGCGGTGGAAGCCTATGCTGCCAACGCCGTGTGGGGCGACACCGAGACTTTCTCGCTGTGGACCAACGAGGACATCTCCCTGTCGATGTCGCTGCATGGCGACCTCTTCCGCGACAACTGGATGAAAGTGGAACTGGGCAACAACCTCGCCTACCGCATCTATGGCGAGGACGGCAACGAGATTGCGCTCACAGCCGCCACCAACTACTACTTCACGATTCCTAACCACAAGGTGGACTTCGTGGTGGTCCCCACCAACATGATACGCGACTGTGACGACCAGTTCACTATCTCCATAGGCGAGACATCGGCCATCGACAACGTTGAGGAGGAAGACCATCCTAACATCTACGTTATCGACGGTACCATCTACGTTACCGGCGACAACTACGGCAAGTGGACCACCGTCTACGACGCTTACGGCAACCTGTACTACCAACGTCCCGCCATCAACAATGTCATTGGCGACCTCACCCGCAACAGGGTGTACATCGTCATCGTGGGCAACTACGTTAAGAAAGTGTTCCTATGATCGACGACGACCACCGTTTCATGGCTATGGCGCTCGACGAGGCGCACAAGGCTGCCGAGCGCGACGAGGTGCCCATAGGCGCCGTGGTAGTGCACAACGGGCACGTGGTGGCTCGCGGGCACAACCTCACCGAGACCCTCACCGACGTCACCGCCCATGCCGAGATGCAGGCCATCACGTCGGCAGCGGGCACGCTGGGCGGCAAGTACCTCACGGGGTGCACACTATACGTGACCGTGGAGCCGTGCCTGATGTGTGCCGGAGCATTGGGATGGAGCCAAATCTCGCGCGTGGTGTACGGTGCCAGCGACGACAAGCGCGGATACCACACCTTCTGCACCAATCCGTTCCACAAGAAAACCGTGGTCGACAGCGGCATCATGGCTAAAGAATGTGCCCAGTTGATGACCGACTTCTTCAAGAAGAAGAGGTAAGCAAGCAAATTTATAAACAAAAAGGATATATGAAAAAGTTATTATTATTTCTCGTAGCCTTCGTTGCCATGGCAAGCACAGCCCTGGCTGCCAACGTGCAGGGCGACACAGTGGAGGTGATGTCGGCCAAGATGAACCGCGCCATCAAGTGTACAATCGTGGTGCCCGACTCTTACTTTGACCAAGAGCTGGACGCCAGCTACCCCGTCGTGTACCTGCTGCACGGAGCATGGGGATGCTACAACGACTGGGCCCACAAGGCCAAGCTCGACGACCTGGCAAGCGACTACTCGGTAATCATCGTGTGCCCCGACGGCCAGGACAGCTGGTACTTTGACTCTCCCATCGACCCCAAGTTCCAGTTTGAGACCTTCATCAGCAGCGAGCTGGTACAGTATGTCGACTCTCACTACCGCACCCACCGCTCTCCCTCTTACCGCGCCATCACCGGCCTGAGCATGGGCGGACACGGAGCCCTATGGGTGGGACTGCGCCACCCCGAGGTATTCGGCTCGATAGGCAGCATGAGCGGCGGCGTGGACATCACCAAGTTCCCCAACAAGTGGAAAATAGACCAGCGCCTGGGCAAGTATGAGGACAACAAGGAAGTGTGGGCACAGCATGCCGTCATCAGCCTTGTCGACAAGATCAAGCCCGGCCAGAACATCACCATCGACGACGGCAGCGAGGACTTCTTCTACAACGTGAACATGGAACTGCACAAGGCACTGCTCGAGCGCAAGATCAAGCACGACTTCACCATCCGCCCCGGCGGACACACTTGGGACTACTGGGTGAACTCGCTCGACTACCACCTGCTGTTCTTCTCTAAGGCATTTGACCGCGCGATGTAACTCAAGGCATCGACCGCATCAATGATATCGGGCACGGGCATTCCAAAACAACAGGAATGCCCGTGTTTTTATTAACAACATGAAGAAAAATATACACAGAAACTAATTTTTAAAAGAAAAACACTTCCGGTATTGAAGTTTTTTTGTAAATTTGCACAATACAATGTCGATTTGTGAAAAATCGCTGCTAAAAACAATTTAATTACAATCTATGAAACGAGCTTTAACTTTATTAGTTTTGGTGGCTGCCTTTGTGGCCATGCACGCCCAGCAGACGATGTGGGTGTGTGTGGGCGACGTCAAGTATGCCTACCCCACCGCAGCCGTGGGCAAGATGCCCTATGGCAACAAGGCACTCACAGTAATGGGCAAGACCTTTGCCCTCAACGAGATTGACAGCATCCGTGTTGATAACGAGGACTTTGACGACGACAACATCGTGGTCACCTACAGCGGCAACAAGGCCGAGGTGAAGGTGGCTGGCAACATCGCGTCGCACATTACAGCCAAAGTCAACGGCGCCCACGTGGCTGTGCTCCAGGATGCTACCGTGGCAAGCGAGTATATCTACACGCTACAAGGAAGCACCTCCAACGGATCGTTCTACCAGGACGGCAGCTACAAGATGACGCTGCTGCTCAACGGCGTGGACATCACCTGCCCCGACAGCGCGGCGGTGAACATTCGCGACGGCAAGCGCATTGCAATTGAGATGATTGATGGCACCACTAACAACCTGGTCGACGGCGCCAAGGGCTCGCAGAAGGGCTGCTTCGCCGTGAAGGGCCACAGCGAGATCAAGGGAGCCGGCACGCTCAACATCACCGGCAATGCCAGCCACGCCTTCTGGGGCAAGGAATATGTCGAGATCAAGAAGACCTGCGGCACCATCAACATCCTGGGTGCCAAGGGCGACGGCTTCAACATCAACCAGTACCTCGAGATGAAGGGCGGCAACATCACCGTCAGGAACGTGGGCGACGACGGCATCCAGGTGAGCCAGGAGACCGACGATGCCGGCAACGTGGTTGACGACGTTGAGAACACCGGACAAGTGACCATCGCAGGCGGGTCACTCAACATCACCACCACTGCCGATGCTTCCAAGGGCATCAAAGCGGCTACCGACTACATCCAGAGCGGCGGCACGGTTAACATGACCCAGTCAGGATCTATCACCACCGATGGCGACCTTAGCTACACCACAGCCGTCAAGGCTTACCGCGACATCAACATCACCGGCGGCACACTCACCGTCAACAACACTGCCGATGGCGGCAAGGGACTCAGTGCCGACGGCAACATCACCATCGACGAGACCAGCGGTACAACCATAGTTGACATCACAGCCAACGGCATTGGCGGCACAGCCGAAACAACAGGAACAGGCACAGGCACTACCGAGCCTGCTAAATCATATAAGGTGTACGTCTCTAAGCCCACCAGCGGTGGCGGCGGCTCTACTGCATGGAGCAACCTCTACCTCTACAAGAGCGACGGCACACGCGTGACCACCCTCACCCAGACGGTGAGCAAGTCATCGGGCTACAGCACCGTCACCTTCTATGTATATGACTTCAAGACTGCCGACGGCGGCACTTACTACTTTGCAAGCGACAACTATACCAGTCGCAACACCACTTACGCCATCAAGTCGGCTACATTCACCGCACCCACCAGCGGCAGCGATGTCTACTACTCAATCTCGAGCAGCTACAGCACCAGCGGCAGCACACGCACCTACTCGCTGAGCAACGTCACTTCAAGCTACGGCGGCACCAGCGACACCAGCGAGGACAACGGCACGGGCTACAACGCCGGTGGCATCAAGGCTGATGGAAACATCACTATCGCAGCCGGAACGGTGACCGTGAAGAACAAGGGCGAGATGAGCAAGAGCATCAAGAGCAAAGCCACCGTCACCATCAACGGCGGTAACATCACCCTTACCCCCAGCGGAGCCATGAAGGTGATCAACAGCGACGCTTCTTACAGCACAGCCATCAAGGCACAGGACTATGTGCAGAATGCAGGAACGGTGACCATCAACAACAGCGGCGCGGCAGGCAAGGGCATCAGCGCTAACGGCGGCATCACCACCAACGGCGGCGTGCTCGACGTTACCGTGACAGGCGCAGGCCAGACTGGCACAAACAACGCTTCTTACACTGCAAAGTGCCTCAAGAGCGACGGCAACACAGCTCTCAACGCCGGCACTGTCACCCTCAAGGCGACAGGTACAGGCGGCAAGGGCATCAAAGTAAACGGACAGTATACCCAGGGCGACAAGGCCACAGGCAACGGTCCCACACTCAAGGTTTCCACTACCGGCGCGGCACTGGGCGGCAGCACCAGTGGCGGCAGTGGCGGTTGGCCCGGAGGTCCCGGCGGTGGCAGCTCGAGCGGTTCGTCATCTAAGGGCATCAAGGTAATGGGCACAGCCTATGTATATGGCGGTGAAACCGAGGTCAGCACCACCACCAACGGCGCCGAGGGACTCGAGTCTAAGACTGCAATCTACATCGAGGGCGGCAAGCACTACCTCAAGTGCTATGACGACTGCATCAACTCGAGCGGCAACATCTACTTCAACGGCGGCGTGACAGTGTGCTACGGATATGGCAACGATGCCGTGGATTCTAACGCAGGCCGCACGGGAGCAATCACCATAGGCAACGGTACAGTCTTTGCCTACACCACCAAGGGCTCGCCCGAGGAAGGACTCGACTGTGACAACAACAGCTACATCCAGATCACCGGCAACGGCATCGGCATCAGTGCCGGCGGCGCACAAGGCGGTGGCGGAGGCAGCAGCTCGATTAGCGGTGCTAAGCAGGGCTACAACTTCTACACCAGCACCATCAGCTACACCACCGGGCGCTACTACACCCTGGCCGACGCCAGCGGCAACAACCTCGTGACCTACAGCTTCGAGGCAGGCGTGAACAGCACCCTCGCGCTGTTCACCGCTAAGGGCATGACCAGCGGCAGCAGTTACAACGTGAAGTACAGCACCAGCGCTCCCACCGATGCCACCACAGCATGGCACGGCCTGTACCTGGGCAGCACAGCCAAGGGAACAACCAGCGTGTGCACCATCACCGCCAAGTAACCTAAACCTCCACACACAATACTCCACCAAGCACCCGGCCCCACCAGCCGGTTTCTTTTTTTTTTCAACCTCACCACCCTCTCCCCCCACCCAAAATGCCATCAGGGGGACAGTCCTTTTGATGTCATTTTTAAGATACAATGAGGGTGGCTAAACGAGAGTTTAGCCTGTAATTCAGTTTGTTACAGACAGGATTATTCCTTGGGGAGGTAGTTGATGAGGTGGAGGGTGCGGCGGGCGCGGGTGATGGCGGTGTAGAGCCAGCGGTGGTAGTCAAGAGTGACCTTGGCCTCGGGCATGATGCCGCCCATGTCGATGAGCACGTTGCTCCACTGGCCGCCCTGGGCCTTGTGGCACGTCACGGCATAGGCAAACTTGACCTGCAGCGCGTTGAAGTAGGGATGTTTCTTCAGTTCCCTGTACTTGGCGCGTTTGTCTCCGGGCAGTTCGTCCATCACTTCGTTGTAGAGACGTTCGCTCTGCTGTCGGCTCAGGGCCGGGGTGTCGCTCATCAGGCAATCGAGCACCACCTTGGCATCTATCTCGACATTGCCGTGGTCGGGGAACTCCAGGGTGACGTTGGCAAACTGTAGTCCATAGCACTCCTCGGTCTCGCCCCACACCCTTACCACGCGTGCCACGTCGCCGTTGGCAATGAAATCGACGTTCTCATACTCCTCGCTCCAGTAGTAGTTATTCTTGGACACGAGCAGCATGTCGCCTGTCGTGAGCAGGTCCTCGCGATAGAGGATGGTGTTGCGTATTCCCTGGTTGAACAGCGTGGCGCGTTTGTTGCTGCGGGTGATGATGATGGTGTCTTCCATGCCGTCGCGGTCATAGCAGTCGTTGATGGTCTCGAGCAGAAACTCGCTGCTTAGCGCCTGCACATCGTCATAGCCATCGAGTTCAAGCCTAGGTTCATCGTCGATTTCCTGCTCCATGCTGCGGCGCACGATGGTGGCGTTGTGCAGTATGCCCGACTCCTGCGACTGGCGGGCTATGTCGCGCAGATGCAGGTGATACACCGTGAATCCCATAGAACTGATGTAGCCGTCGTTGAGCGCGGGGCTCTCGAGCTGGCCCACCGGTGGCAGCTGGGCATCGTCGCCCATGAGCAGCAGATGGCATCCCTGGCCGTTGTAGACATAGGAAACCAGGTCGTCGAGCAGTCGACCAGACCCAAAGGTTGCCACGCTGTCGGCAAGCGCATTGGATATCATCGATGCCTCGTCGACGATGAAGAGTGTGTTGGTGTGCTTGTTCTCAGCCAGGTTAAACGCCGCGGAGCCATAGCCCTGCTGACGGTAGATCTTGCGGTGTATGGTATAGGCCGGATGACCTGAATAGTCGCTGAACACGTGGGCTGCGCGACCCGTGGGAGCCAGTAGCACGCACTTGAGTCCCAGGCGGGACATTGCCTTGACCACAGCACCCGTTAGCGACGTCTTTCCCGTGCCGGCATAGCCGGTGAGCAGCATCAGGGCATGCTCGGGCGAAGAAGTCACAAACCGTGTGAGCGCAACGATAAACTGCATCTGCTCCTCGTTGGGATCATAAGGCAGATGCAGCAATACCTCGGCGGCAAAGTCCCTTACCCGCCGGTCGTCTATGTTGTCGATGGTGGTCATGCAGTAGACATGGTGTGGCCCGCGACGTTACTTGGGCATGAAGCGGGAATCGTCTTCTTTGTCCTCGGGGATGGGAGGCGGTGTGCCCATGGTAGCATCCTCCGGGCTCGCTGGTGTAGGCTCGTTCTCGGGCTGTGCTTCAGCGTTCTTGCCCTTAGCCTTATGCTTAGTGAGCTTGCTGGTAGTGTTCTTGGTCTTGGCCTCGAGTTTGTTCCACTCGTCGCGCACCTCGTGGCCCAGTGCCTTGATGTGCTTGCGGCTGCCCTCCAGGCTCTTGTCCACAGCATCGTCCACTACCCTCTCGATGGCATCGTTGAACTTGAACGGCAGCAGCGACAGGGCGGCGCTCACTGCCGAGAGAATCGACAGCGCACAACTGCTGTAAAAGCCCCAGCTCAGGCTCTCGATCGCAAATCCCTCGCCCAGGTCATCGCCGGGAGTAACCTCGGGCTGATGTATAAGGGCAAACGAGTGGAAGTCTCTGGTAGCGTGGAAGAAATAGAGCCCGCCGACGATAACGAGCAATGCCAGCGCACTCCAATGTTTACTCTTGAGGCTATTGAGGCCGATGCCCAGGAAGCACATGACGAACGGCACCAAGGCAAAGACGACAACACGCAGGCTATCGGTGCGCGATATGAGGCCCGCTGTGAGTTCCAGGCCACTGAGCCCTCCCTGAAACGCCATGTCATAGAACGGGAGAAATGCATAGCACACGATGGCCAGAACAAGCAGTATATTAGTTACAGGTTTCATTGTTTAGTCTTGTCAATTAACGCCCGCAGGCGGTTATTAGAATGCGAATTTACTAAAAATACCACAAAAATCCCAATTATCACCACATTATTTAGTATTTTTTCACGCGCCCAACCCGCGCCCAACCCGCGTACGTAACTATACAGCAATGAGAATTATCTCGCGCAGATCTCACGGATCTCGCAGAAATCACGCAGAATTATTTAATCTGAAAAACAAATAATCCTCTGATTAATCCATGATTTCCATGGGATCTGCGCGGGGATTATAAAAAAAAAGAGTATTGCTGTAGAGTTACACCGGGTAGCACATGTATAAAACAGTGGCCGGTCAACACTTGCTGTGACCGGCCACCTGGCAGAATAAAGGATGATGTTACTATTTTGTTACTATATAATCTCCTTGGGGTTGGTTACTTAACGACCTTCTGTCCCATCGCGTTGTAGCGCTCGTTGCCCTTCACGATGATAACCTGGCCGTTCTCAATGATCTTGTAAGCCTTCTCGCCGTTAACAGTGAGGTTGTTGATGCCTGTTGAGGGGCTCACGTTGATAGTGAGGCGCACGAACGAGTGCTCACCCTTCTGGATCATCTCAACAACGACTGTGCGGCTCACGTTAGACTCGCTAGACGATACCTCCAATCCTGTCTCCACGATAGCCACATTCACAGCCTGGGGAGCGGCGGCAGCGGTTGCAGCCTCGTCTTCGATGCGGAATGCCACGGTGCGGCCATCGGTGGGGATGATGCTCATGCCATTCTCGTCAACAAAGATGGTGTTGAGGTCAATCACAGTGTTGCCCATGGGCACCTCGACTGTCAGATCAGCCTCCTCGCGAACGCCGTTGAAGTCGTCCATAGCGAAGTAAGCGGGAGTGTTGAGGCCCCACTGGCTGTTATCGCTGCCGCTCATGGTGAAGTGGATGCTCTTAACCTTACCCAGCGAGCTGAGGTCCATCCACTGCCATGTGTCGAGAGCATAGTGGTCGAGAACGTTCTCGCTGCGATAGTCGGCGAGGTAGAAGTCCACGGTCCTGGTTGTGCCGTCGGCAGCCTTGCCTGTTGCGGTCACCATGAACCATGAGCCCTTCTTGAACGGCTGGCTGAAACCGTCGCCGTGCAGGATGCTGTTCATCGCATAAGCGTTGTTGCTGATGTACATACCCTTGATGACGTCGCCGTCAACGCTGTTGGTGACATCGATGCTGTAAACGCCATAGGGGTAAGCGATGCAATATCCCTCGCTGTCACGACCGCCACCCATAGAGGTGTTGTACTGGTCGTTGAGGCTAGCAAATGTGTTGGCAGTCTTGTTGGCAAACGCGAAGCCGTTCCAATAGGTAGTAGAGGGGCCATAAGAACCGCCGAAGCCGTGGAAGCCGTAAGAACCGCTGTAGAGCACGTCGTCATCGCTGGGGATAACGGCTGTCTCCTCGGGCAGATAGTAGTCGTCGAATGTAGCGGCCACTGCGTCGCCATGAACAATGATGGCAGTCTTGCCCTCAATGGTCTGACCGTCGGCGCTGGTAACCTTAACGAAGTAAGCACGGGTGTAGTCGGGAGTAACCACGGCCAACTCGGCGTCGCCCACGATGGTGCCCATCTGGTCGCGCCACTCCCATGTGTAAGGCTCGTCGCCGCC